>URDW01000046.1 GCA_900546735.1 uncultured Oscillospiraceae bacterium | reverse complement strand
ATCACGACTTTGACATTATCAAAACGTATTTGCAGTAAAAAACACCGCAGCGTCAGCTGCGGTGTTTTTGTGAAATCGTCAGTTTTAATTTTCTGTCGTTTCGGAATTGCTGTTTTCAGTCAGGCCCTGTTCCTTCATGCGTTCTACACGCATGTCGGCCAGTTCAGCGATCATTTGCTGTTTCAGATCGCCGTGAATGTTATAGAAGAGCAAAAATGCAAGTCCATACAAACCGCGAGCAGCGGCCGGCAGGATGCAGAACACTGCCCAAATGCCGTTTAAGATGTCGGGGTCAGTCTGCGGGATCGCGTTGCCCAGCGAGTCGGTCAGCGGTACATAGTTGATCCAGGTCAGCACCATACCGCTCAGCCAGCCGGTCACGGACTGCGACAGCTTCAGGAAATAGCCCTGCACCGTTGTCACGAGCGCTTCGTTGCGCATGCCGTGCTTCCATTCCATATAGTCAAGCGTATCGGCGGTCAGAATCGGGCCGCAAACCAGAATCAGTTTATTCGGCAGGCCGCAGATCGTCAGCGCAACAATTATGTAGATCAGGTTGAAAACTTCATTGTCGCTGAATGTCTGGCCAAACGGGTGGTAGCCGATCAGGAATGTGGTCATATATGCGGTAAAGCCGAAAAGACCGGCGATGATGGCCGTTGTTCTGGCGCCCAGCTTGTTGATCATTTTACCGGCAAGCGGCACCATCAGGTAGTTCGGTATACCGGTGAAAAGGCCGGTGATCGTTGCGTTGGAAAGGCGGCCGGTGTTGTTCAGCCAGAAGTAGTTTTCGGTCGAACCGCCGACGGCTTTGAAGTTGTTGAAAAAGTCACCAAAGATAATGGCGAACAGCGGACGGTTCGTAAAAATCTGCTTGATGGATTCGAGCACGTTTGTCTCGTTCATCTCTTCACGCGTCTGCAGCGGCACGCGTTCACGCATGCTGAAAAAGCCAAAAATAGCAAAACAGGCAACCAGAATCAAAATGGAGTAGGCGAACCCGGTATAGATATCGTTCATGGCAATGTTGCTGTTCAGCTTCGGCAGAAAGTCAGCGAATACCGGTACGAGGGACGGAAGCCAAACGCCGAACAACTCAAAGAACTTCATGGTCGTGATCAGGTTGTTGCGCTCTTTGATATTTGGCGTGATGTTGTAGATCATCAGCTGCCAGGCGTTAAAGTAGCTCATGCCGAGACCGTAAATGATCACAGCGATTACGGTATAGATGACACGGGCGGTCGAGCCCATGTCAGTTGCTGTGAAAATCATGGAACCGCCAATAAGCAACAGCGGCAGCGGCAGGATCAGGTATGGCCTTACGCGGCCCCAGCGCGTTCTGGTACGGTCAATGATCAGGCCGCTGAGCGTGTCGTCCACAGCGTCGTAAATGGTGGTGAACAGCTTGATGTTGGCATATGCCGTTGTGTTTAGCTTTGAAAATGTGATCAGGAAAAATTCCATGTTCGCGTCGAAAAACTGGGTCAGGTTCTTCTGCCCGAAGTTGACCAGTACGAACGCGGCAATTTCCTTTGGCGTCAGGTAACGCTTTTTAGTGTAGGCAAGCTTGTCCAGCGTCTCCTGTTCCTGTGCGGTGATCTCTTCGCTTACTTTTGTTTGTTCAGCCAAATATGATTCCCCATTTCAGTTTGTGATTTTGCTTGTGAAACGGCGCGAAAACGCACGACACATTTAATAAAATGTAATATAAAAATATTAGCATAGAATTATGACTAAATCAACCAATTTTTTCACCTTTTGCAAAAAAAATTATGCCAATTTGCTAAACAGCGCGCCAAACAGGGAATCCATTTTGCAGTGCAATGTCTTTTTTGTTTTCATACCGCATGGCCCTTTTTGCCTTTCACGATCTTTTTAGTTACAGGTGTCTTTTTTTGCATTTCATTGATTTTTTGTTGACTTTTGCTAAAAAAATGAGTATTATATTTTATATCGTTAGAAAAATGGTGAATTTCGAAAGGGTGTATCCGAATGGCAACTTGCCCGAACTGCGGCGCAAAGCTTCATTTTTGGGATGTTTATGCAGAATGCAGAAAATGCGGTGCAAATATCCCGAACCACAACTGGGAAGAACGTCTGGAAGAAGACAATGTAAAAGCAGAGCATGCGTTCGGCGTGTTCTACAGAGCGCTGAATGGTTTTAAGTATGTAACGGTCGGTACAAAGCTGCGCATTGCCCGGCTGGTGCTTTCTTTCCTGCCGGCAGTCGGTTTCATTTTGCCATGGTATTTTATTAATGCGCAAAGCGGCGGCTTTACGCTGACGATCTACTCGCTGTTTGACAGCAATCTTTCTTTGATCGATTTCTTTACATCGTTTTTCGGGGATACATCTTTGTTCTTTTCCAATATGGGCTTTGAGTCATACAGCGGCGCCCTTTCTTTTATGGTATACGGCATCCTGTTCTATGTGCTCAGTGTACTGATGATCGTGATCGCTTTTTTCATGATCATCATTATGTACAGGCATCCGAAAACAAAAGCGACTGTCGTTTTTGATGCGCTCAGCATTGTATTTTGCGTGGCCAGCGCCGTAATGATGTACCTGTCCGGTCAGCAGGCCGCTGTGCAGGGCAGCTTTGCATTTGGCACCACGCCTATGACAGATGCGGCGGCGACTGTCGGCTGGGGACTTTTCGTAAATTTGGCGCTGCTTTGTGTGGCTTTTGTAATGAATGTGCTCGTCAGCCGTGCCAAGGCCAAGACGGATGAGGAGCTTGAGGCGGAGCGCGCTGCCAAGCAGGCTGCGAAAGAAGCCAAGCAGGAAGCAGAAGAGGAAAAGAAGCGTATTGCACACGAAGAAGCCAAGAAAAAGGCTGAAGCCGAGAACAAGAAGAAGATTGAGGCTGCAAAGGCCAGAATGGCCGAGCTTAAGCGTGAACGCGAAGAAAAAGGCAAAAACAAAAAGAAATAAAATACATGCAGGCCCCAAACAAATTTTTGGTTTGTTTGGGGCTTTTCTTGACCTGAAAATGGCGCGTGTGCTATAATAAATTAAATTTTCTTGTAAGTGGATCGAATCGATTTGCGGCTCGGAGGTCTAGTTATGCAAAAACAACATAAAACAGCGATCGAAAAGGCGCACACTGGCCGTTTGTCCTGTTTGTGGCAGAAGGTCTGCCTGGCGCTTTCTTTTGTTTTTATTATTTTGATCCTGGTCGGCGTGCTCGGCTTGAACCTGTTTTCAGGCAGCTTCACAACAAACGATGCGCTCAGCAGCGGTGCGTTGAACTCGTCGTCCTATCTGCGTGTCGTGCTTTGGCTGATGCCGGATTCCGTTACGTCGGGCGACCGCGTTTATTATGTTGAAGAAAATCCGGATCATGATGAAACCGAAAACAGCGGCGTTGCAGCCATGCTGAATGCCCTGCAGTTCTATTATTATGAAGAGGATGCGCAGGGCCGGCAGCAGAAAGTCATTGTTGGCGATGGGGAATCCGGCAGCATACAAAAGCTTAGCGTTGCTTTTGAATTTTTGATGGAAGTATCTGATGTGGTCGACACCATGCGCACGGTTTTGCAGGTCGTTGTCGGCGTAGCAGCCGGTGGGCTGATCGTAACCGTGATCTATGCAGGCTGTAAGGAGTATGACCGTATTCAGCGTTCTAAGGAAAAACAGCGCACACCGCGCGTTCGCAGACGTAAATAATATTTTGCCGGTCTGAAAGGCAGAAAAGGTGGTTGGGCACATGAAATATGAAAAATTGTTTTCTCCGTTTAAAATCGGCGCGCTGGAACTGAAAAACAGAGTTGTTATGGAGCCGATGCTGATGGGGTTTGGCCAGATCGACGGCAAGGCAACGCCGCAGATGGCCGCTTATTATGAAGAGCGCGCCAAAGGCGGTACCGGGCTGATCGTGACCGAGATCACGCGCGTAAATGATGTGACAGGCGCGTCCTCTTTCGGCCAGCTTGCCGTGTCGCATGACTACCATATTGCGCCGCTGGCGGAAATGGCAAAGCGCATCCACAAGCACGGGGCAAAGCTGATGGTGGAGCTGCACCATCCCGGCCGCCAGAACCTGGGGCTGATGATCGGCACGGTGCCGCTTAGTGTGGCGTGTGAAAAATTTGTGCCGAAATACCGCGATTTGCTGTTCGGCATCGTTCCTGCCGGGCGTAAGCTGATGGAAAAAAATATTGTACCGCCGGTCGTATCGCCGTCTGAATGTGAAATCAGCAAGTTCTCCGGCTGTAAAAACCGGGCGCTGTCTTTAAAAGAGATCAAGCAGCTGATCGGGCAGTTTATCGACGGTGCAGAGCGTGTAAAAAAAGCCGGCTGCGACGGCGTTTACCTGCACGCGGCGCACGGATACCTCATCCAGCAGTTTTTAAGCCCGCACACGAACCATAGAACCGATGCGTACGGCGGCAGCTTGGAAAACCGCATGCGCTTTTTGCTGGAGATCCTCACGGGCATCAAAAAGCGCTGCGGTGCAGATTTCCCGGTCGTGGTGCGCCTTTCGGCTGATGAGATGTACGCATCTTCCGGCCGTCCGGGTGTCGGCTATACGCTGGAGGAGGGTGTACAGATCGCGCGCCGCCTGGAAGAGAACGGCGTGGATGCGATCGATGTCTCCTGCGGCGCTTATGATACATTCAACAGCTGGCTGGAGCCGGTCTCTTATGCCAGCGGCTGGCGCACGCCGATGATCCAGGCGGTCAAGCAAGCCGTTTCTGTGCCGGTGATCGCTGTGAACCTGACCCGTACGCCCGAACAGGCCGAAGCGCTTTTGG
Source organism: uncultured Oscillospiraceae bacterium (assembly GCA_900546735.1). Classification (GTDB taxonomy): domain Bacteria; phylum Bacillota; class Clostridia; order Oscillospirales; family Acutalibacteraceae; genus Scybalenecus; species Scybalenecus merdavium. Next base: position 8,672 of record URDW01000046.1, on the reverse strand, counting down.
AAAGCGGTGTGCAGGATATGATCGGTCTTGGCCGTCCGCTGATCGCCGACCCTTACTGGTGCCAAAAGGCGCAAAATGCACAGGAAAAGCTGATCAAACACTGCATCTGTTGTCTGTACTGTTTTGAAAGCATGGAAGACGGCGCGTTTCGCGGCACCTGCGGGCACTGCAGTGTCAATCCGTTTGTCGGGCGCGAGCCGGCATCTTTGCAAAAAGACGGCTCCGGCCGCAAAGTGGCAGTCGTGGGCGCCGGCGTGGCCGGCCTGACGGCGGCTGAGCTGCTTGCGCGGCGCGGCTTTGCCGTAACGGTTTACGAGAAAAATGACCATATCGGCGGGCAGGTCTACTTGGCTTCCAGACCGCCGCAAAAAGAAAGAACTTACTGGTGCGCGCAGGACATTTATGAAAATGCCCTGGCACTTGGCGTACATTTTGAGTTTCCCTGCAGCGTTTCGGCGGATATGCTTGTAAACGCCGGTTATGCGGCGGTGATCGTAGCGACCGGCGCGGATGCTGTTTTTCCGCAGGCCATGCAGCAAGAGCATGTGTACACATCGTCCGATGTGCTTGACGGCTGCGTTTCGCTGAACGGAAAAAAAGTTATCGTAGTCGGTTCCGGTCTGACCGGGCTGGAGACGGCGGAGATGCTTTGCGCCGGGGGCAATCAGGTCACGGTCGTAGAGATGGCGGATTCTGTTGCACCGGGCGCATGGTTCCAGCAGACAGACGACCTGCTGCCCAAGCTGAAAAAGCAGGGCACGGTGTTTTATACGTCTTCCAAATTCGCCGGTCTGCAAAACGGCGCTGCCGTTTTACAGAATGCAAAAACCAAACAGGAACTGAAACTGCCGTGCGATGCCGTTGTGCTGGCGCTTGGCGCACGGCCGCAGCATGCGCTTTATGACGCGCTGCAGGGCAAAGTGCCGGCGCTTTACCGCATTGGTGACGCAGTGCAGGTCGGCCGCATTGCCGATGCGGTGCGCAGCGCGTTCGAGACGGTGCAGTCTATTCAATAAATTCGCAAAGCTGGTGTACATATGGCGCAAAACAAACACGAACGGCTTCTTTATGATCGTCCGTTAAAAGCAATCATTCTGTTTTCGCTGCCCATCATGGCCAGCAGCTTGCTGCAGTTTATGTACAATCTGGTCGACAATATCGTTGTCGGCCGTTATGTCGGGCCCGAGGCGCTGGCGGCCGTCGGTGTGGTTTCCCCGATCAACAGCTTTATTATTGGCACCTGCATGGGACTGAGCAGCGGTTTTTCCATTCCGGTCGCACAGGCGTTCGGCGCCGGCAAATCGCGGCAGATGAATCACTATGCCGGCAACAGTCTTTCGCTTTGTGTACTGATTGGCGTAGGCTTTGCCGTGTTTGCCGAAATTTTTTCTACGCCGCTGCTGCGACTGATCCATACGCCCGACAATGTTATCGACATGGCTAGCGCGTATATCGGCATTATTTATCTGGGCATTCCGGTGCAGATGCTTTATAATAATCTGACCGGCATTGCGCGCGCAGTGGGCGACAGCAAGACGCCGCTTTATTTTCTCGCGGTCAGTACGGTGGTGAATTTGGGGCTTGATCTGCTTTTTGTCGGCCGTTTCGCCATGGGCGTGGAGGGCGCTGCCATTGCAACGCTGATTTCACAGGTCATTTCCATGGTGCTTGCCGCTAACTATGTGCTGCGCCGCAACAAAAGCCTGCGAATTGAAAAAAGTGATTTCCGTCTGCAAAAGCAGACTTGTCTGCATATGCTGAAAATCGGCGTGCCGCTTTCTTTGCAGTTCACAGTCACCTCCATCGGTTCCATGTGTCTGCAGGGGGCGGTCAACAGCTTTGGCTCTAATGTGGTGGCCGGGTTTACGGCAGCGGGCAAGGTGGAAAATATTGCGAATATACCGCTTTCCGGCCTTGGCGTCAGCACGGCTACATTTATTTCTCAGAATTTCGGCGCCGGCAATTATGCCAAGATCCGCAAAACCGTTTACCGCGTGCTTGTGCTCGATATTGCACTCTCCGTGTTCAGCAGCCTGTTTTTGCTCGTTACGCGAGATGCAGTCGTGCCGCTGTTTTTGACCGAGTCCAACACGGCCATACGTTCTGCGGCCAACAGCTACCTTCTGGCCATTGCCCAGTGCTACAGCATTTTGTCGGTGCTTTATGTGCTGCGCAATTCTCTGCAGGGGCTCGGCACGACCTATGCCAATGCGGCCGCCGGAGCCGGGGAGCTTTTCGGCCGTATTTTTGTTGCGTATGCGCTGAAATCTGTTTTCGGCTTCAGTGCCGTGTGTTACGCCGGTCCGGTCGCCTGGGCATTTGCGGATGTGGCGCTGGTGCTCATTTTTGTCCGAAAAATGCGCCGGTTAAAGGAAATGGAGAAAAAAGCCGCTTCGCTGACTGAAAAACGGGGCGCTGCAGGGCAGAATGAAAAAGATGTTTTGAAAATTCAGCGCTGAAAAGTGATTCTGCTCTTGACATCTGCTGCATTCTTTGTTATTATATTTAAGCCGTTGAAAAACGGCCTTGTTGTGGGCCATTAGCTCAGTTGGTTAGAGCCCCCGGCTCATAACCGGTCGGTCCGGGGTTCGAGTCCCTGATGGCCCACCAGATATAGGGGTATAGCTCAGTTGGTAGAGCAGCGGTCTCCAAAACCGCGTGCCGAGGGTTCGAATCCTTCTGCCCCTGCCAAACACAGGCACCGCATTTGCGGTGCCTTTTTTAATGCTTTGAAACCCGAGGCACGCGCGTGCCGGGCAACACACGCGACCGCTGCCGGCGGCAGAAAAAGGGAGCGTTTGTTGGCGCAGCGGTCAAAATTTGCGCTGTGAAAGCAGCAGGCAAATTTTGGGCACCGCAAGAGGGCGGCGGAGCCGTTCGAATCCTTCTGCCCCTGCCAAACACAGGCACCGCATTTGCGGTGTCTGTTTTTTATAATGAAAGCTGAAAGGATGTTCATCCTCACAAAATCCGGAAAGAATCGAAATTTGAGAAATCTATAATTTGAACGTTTCCAACTTATTGGTTCATGTTTTAGTATATTGGGGAGCAAGCAGCCATGTTTGCATAAAATTAATCAAAAGTTTAGAGATGAAACACAAAAACGACTTTCTAAATGCGTAAAAAAATGGTAAAATAGCACTAACAATTCTGTTGTTAATATTTTTGGGGAGGAATCGTTATGGTAAACAGATTCGTTTTAAATGAGACAAGCTATCACGGCGCCGGCGCAATCCAGGAAATTGCTACGGAAATCAAGGGCAGGGGTTTTGCAAAAGCATTTGTGTGCTCCGACCCGGACCTTATTAAATTCAACGTTACCAAAAAGGTAACGGATGTGCTCGACAATGCCGGCATCGCCTATGAAATTTACAGTGAAATCAAGCCGAACCCGACGATCGAAAATGTGCAGACGGGCGTGGAGGCTTTTAAGGCTTCGGGCGCAGACTGCATTATCGCCATCGGTGGCGGCTCCTCTATGGATACGGCCAAGGCGATCGGCATCATCATTAAAAACCCCGAGTTTGCCGATGTCCGCTCGCTTGAGGGCGTTGCGCCGACCAAAAATAAGTGCGTACCGATCATTGCCGTGCCCACAACGGCCGGCACTGCAGCCGAGGTCACGATCAACTATGTTATTACCGACGCGGAAAAAAGCAGAAAAATGGTGTGCGTCGATGTGCACGACATTCCGGTCGTTGCCGTTGTTGACCCGGATATGATGTCTTCCATGCCGAAAGGTCTTACGGCCGCTACGGGTATGGATGCGCTCACCCATGCGATCGAAGGCTATATCACAGCCGGCGCGTGGGAAATGAGCGACATGTTCCACCTGAAAGCCATCGAAATCATTGCCAAGCATCTCAGAGGCGCTGTGGAAAACACGCCGGAGGGCCGCGAGGGCATGGCGCTTGGTCAGTATATCGCCGGCATGGGCTTTTCAAACGTAGGTCTCGGTATCGTTCACTCTATGGCGCACCCGCTCGGCGCTGTATATGATACGCCGCACGGCGTTGCCAACGCCATCATCCTGCCGACTGTTATGGAGTATAACGCGCCGGCCACCGGCGAAAAGTACAGAGATATTGCCAAAGCTATGGGCGTTACCGGCGTAGACGAAATGACGCTGGATGAAGCCAGGAAGGCTGCGGTCGACGCCGTTAAACAGCTTTCTCAGGATGTTGGTATCCCGGCTGATCTGAAAGATATCGTCAAGCCCGAGGATGTGGATTTCCTTGCCCAGTCTGCATATGACGATGCCTGCCGTCCCGGCAACCCGCGCGAAACCAGCGTGGAAGAAATCAAGCAGCTTTATCTTTCCCTTATGTAAGATGAAAAAATAATGTGTGCCATGCGCCGCCGCAGGTTGTAAATTACCTGCGGCGGCTTTTTTGCGCGGAAAAATAGGTTTAGAACGACTCTGTATTCTGTAAGATATAGTTCCGATAAAATCAGCGAAGGCGACGCAGTGCGTGAAGCGGCGCCAAGCTGTAAAAAGACGAAACGCAAAAATTGCGTTTCGTCTTTTTGTTAGTAGCGTTTCGTTAAAGCGGGCATTTTTCAACGATTTCGGTTTTCGATTTGTTTTCAAAATAAAGCGGTTTTGAAACAATGCTTTGCCCGTCTGAGACGGTAAATGTGTAAAGGCCGTTCAGGTACACCGTGTCGCCCTGTTCGTTGACCGAATAAAGATCTTTTTCCGAAAGGGAAACGGTGATTTCTTTTTCTTCGCCGCTGTGTATTGCAAAACGCCTAACGGCGATCAGTGCGCGTATCGGGTTTGCATATGACGTTTCGGGCTGCTTTACATAGACCTGCAGCACTTCGTCACAATGCCGCGTGCCGGTGTTTTGGATTTTGCAGCAGATCGTCAGCTCCTCTATTGTGCAGTCTGTAAGGCGGAACGTCGTGTAAGTCTGCCCATATCCGAACGGGTACTGTACTTCGCCGGTAAAGTAGCGGTATGTGCGGTTTTTCATTGCGTAATCTTCAAATGCCGGCAGGTCGTCTGTGCTGTTGTAAAAAGTCACCGGAAGCTTGCCGCTGGGGGAGACTGCACCGAACAGCAGATTGGCAATGGCTCTGCCTGCTTTTGCCCCGGGGTACCAGCACTGCATAATGGCGTCTACACGCGCTTTGTACGGGCGAAAATCCATGGCGCCGCCGGAAAAGTTTAAAATAATGATTTTTTTGCCTGTGGCAATCAGTTTCTCCAGCAGCTGCTTTTGTACATTGGGCAGCTCCAGCGTGCGGCGGTCGCCCTGCTTGCCCAGCATTCCGCCGCCGCCCTGCAGAAGTTCACCGGCTTCCTCGCCTTCCATGGAGCAGTCCAGTCCGGTGCACATCAGCAGCACATCTGCCTGCTGTGCTTTCTTGTAAGCCTCTGTCTGTAAGCGGGCGTTTTCCTTTTTATCATAGGAATATCCCTGTGCGTAATCGGCATTTATGTGCATCTCCTGCAAAGCCTGCCGTATTTTAACAAAACTTGTTGGGGTACCAAAATAGTTGCCAAGGTAGGCCAAATCGTTTTCTGCGTTGTAGCCGATGAGCAGGAATTTCTGCTGCTTATTTTGCAGCGGCAGGATACCGTTGTTTTCCAAAAGCACAATGCCTTTTTCCGCCATCGTCACAGCAAAGGCTTCGTTTGCCGGCGATGCGTTTTCATTTGGCGGGATCGCATCAAAAGGGCAGTCGTGCGCAAACATGCCAAGGCTGCTTCGTACAGCGAGGAGCCTGGCGGCGGCAGATTTCAGCGTTTCGCGGCTGACCATTTTGAACGCATAGGAAAGCGGCAAAAATTTAAACATTTTACCGCACTCCAGTTCACATCCGGCGTTTAAAGCAAGCGCCGCGCCTTTTACAGGATTGGATGCCAGCCGGTGGTGCTTCACAATATCGCAAAGCGCGCCGCAGTCCGATACAAAATATCCCTCAAATCCCCAGGCGTCGCGCAAAAGCTTCTGGATCATCGTGTTGGATGCGCAGCAGCCTTCACCGTTTACACGGTTATATGCGCCCATCACACCGCATACTTCGCCCTGCGTAACGGCCATTTTAAATGCGGGCAGGTAGGTCTCAAATAAATCTTTTTTAGAAACTTTTGCGTCAAAAGAATGACGCTGCGCTTCCGGGCCGCTGTGCACGGCAAAGTGTTTTGCACACGCAGCCGTCTGTATGTAGTTCGGGTCGTCTCCCTGAAGTCCTTTTATAAATGCGACCCCCAACAGGGCGGTCAAATATGGGTCCTCGCCGTAAGTTTCCTGACCGCGTCCCCAGCGCGGATCTCGGAATATGTTTATGTTCGGCGACCACATGGTAAGTCCTTTGTAAATACCATAGTCGCCTTTTTGCTGGCAGTCGTTATATTTGGCGCGTGCTTCTGTAGAAATGATCCCGGCACTTTTGTACAGCAGTTCATCGCTGAAGGTGGATGCCATACAGATGGCCTGCGGAAATACGGTTGCCGTACCTGCGCGCGCCACGCCGTGCAAACACTCGTTCCACCAGTTGTAGGGCAGGACCGCCAGCCGCTTGATACCGCGGGAAGCGCTTAACAGCTGCGATATCAGCTCGCGAACCGACATCTTTCCGGCCAGTTCCAACCCCTTTTGCCTGTGTGATTCTTTCGCTTTCTGATTCATGAAATTGCACACTCCCATTGACAAAATAGCAAAAAAACTGTATAATGTGCACATACCGTGCTCGTGCACGGTCATCATACAATAGAATTTTACCACAGAATACAACATAAAACAAGGGAGTAGTTGAAATGCCGATCACCGAAAAAGAAATTGCGGCTCTTGCCGGTGTCAGCCGCGGCACGGTCGACCGTGCGCTCAAAGACCGGCCGGGCGTTTCCCCTGAAACGAAGGCGCGCGTTCTGGCCATTGCAAAAAAATACAATTACCGCCCGAATATTCTGGGAACGGCGCTTGTGCGTTCGGGAAAAACCACGCTTGTGCCCGTGATCTTAAACAGCGTTGGGAATCCGTTTTTTACCGCAGTGAAGGATGGGATGGCCGCTGCGCAGAAGGAGCTGTCCGGTTACGGCATTCGGCTTGCGTTAACAGAGTTTAAAGGTTATGAAGCTGCACATCTGCTGGATATTCTGAATGCGTTGCCCCCGGACACAAAGCAGCTGATCGTTTCGCCGATTTGTGACGAAAGGGTGGAGCAAAAACTGCAGCAGCTTGTCTGCAGCGGCGTTAGTGTCGTTATGCTGACCAGCCGGCTGGAATCGCTGAAAAACGCTAAGTACATTGGCTGTGACTATCTGAAAAGCGGTCGTGTAGCGGGGCGGCTGGTCGGTCTGCTTTCAGGCGGACAGGCAAATCTGTTTTTGGTTACGGGCAGCGTGCACCATAAAGGGCATGCACAGCGCGTGGACGGCATCCGCAATATTTTATCCAGAGATTATCCCGGGGTACGTCTTCTGGGTGTGTCCGAAAATCTTGACGATGACGAAGTGGCGTACCGCGCCATGCAGCAGGCGCTGCAGCAGTACCCGGAAATGGATTTTGTTTACATAATCGCCGGCGGCGTCAACGGCACTTTGCGTGCGCTCAGCGAACAGGAGCGGTATATACGCGTCTGTACTTTCGACGAGACGCCGATGGCGCAAAAAGCGCTTCTTTCCGGCCGGATTTTGGCCACCATTTGCCAGCAGCCTTATGAACAGGGTTATCAGGCGGTGAAAGCTATTTTTGACAAGGTTATCGGCCAGCGCCCGTTTGGCAGCGATTTTTATACAGAACTTTCCATTAAAGTGGATCAGTCTTTGTGACGGCTGCATTTAAAATTGCTTTGTGTTTGTATGGATAAAGGCTGAAAATATAATATGTGACGAACGGCAGTGTAAAAAATTATAACCGGTACAGAATATTTTGTTTAGCATAAGAGAGGGCCATATGAAGTGTTTGTTTTCCTTTAACCAGTATAATGCGTCTAAATTGCTTTCACGCTGGGAATACCCGATCGCCGAAAACACTTCTTCGGAAGATGTTGCGCTTACGGTGCAGTCGCACACCGGGCAAGACGGCTTTAAAGTCACGCATCTTGTTTTTACGGCAAAGCGAACCTGCAAGCAGGTGGGGATCAGCGTGATTTTTGAGGCCGATGCCCACGATCTTTCGGATTACATTTTTGCGCCGGCTGCGCTTTACAACGGCAACCGCTTTTATAGCGTCCGGCGGGAATATGCGCCGATGTATACCCGGGAAGATCTTGCCATGTGCCGCAAAGGTCCGGTCATTACGGATGTCCCGCGGCTTTATTTGGACGGCACAGGAAGGGCGCAGCTCAATACCGGTGATTTGACCACGCCGTGCGCCGGCTATTTTTCCGAAAGCCGCAAGCAGGGCTTCTTGCTGTTTTGGCGGCAGAAAAACGAGGCCGGCAACTTCGGCCTTACGGTTGCGGAAAATCTGGAAAATGGGAAGCTTCGTTTTTACCTTTCTGCGCCCTGTGTGCGTGAAGAAACGAAATATGCCATGTGCACGACCGGCGCGCCCTCAGACGACCGCGGCGTATCTTTAAAAAAAGGCGATACGCTGACTTTTGATTTTGAAGAATACAGCTTCCCGTGCGAAAGCATAACGGCGTTTTTGAACACATTTTTTAAAGTCCGTATCCGGCCGAATCTTGCGCATAAGCTGCCGGACCTGTCTCTTATA
>URDW01000045.1 GCA_900546735.1 uncultured Oscillospiraceae bacterium | reverse complement strand
TATTAAGTCGTCGGCAGCGTCAGATGTGTATAAGAGACAGGTTCGCATTCGGTCGGTTTTGATCGATCTGGGTTCGGGGATCAGCACCATTTTGCGCACCTGCCGTTCTTTTTTGTATTATTTGCGTAAATTTTAGCATATTTGGGGGAAATTTATCAATCTGTTGGGCTTTTTTTCATAATATTATTAATATTTGTAAAAAATGCTTCCCTTTTTGTTACAAATTTGTTATTATATATAAGGTTATTTGCAGAATATTACGCGTTCATACGCAAACGATAAGCATAGAGTTTTTGAATCCATGAAATCAAGAGGTGGCAAACCTTGGAAAAATTTTTGATCCACGGCGGCAATGAGCTTTTTGGTGAGATCGACATATCCGGCGCCAAAAATGCAGCCGTCGCCATTCTTCCTGCGGCCATTTTGGCATCTGAACCTGTCCGAATCGAAAATCTGCCCAACATCAGCGATGTGAATCTGATGATCAAAATCATCAGCGAAATGGGCGCCGGTGTAAAATTTGTCAATAAACATACGATCGAGATCGACCCTACCAAACTGAACCCCGACAGCATCGTGCCGTATGAGCTGGCTTCCAAATGCCGCGCCAGCTATTATTTTATCGGCGCCATGCTCGGCCGTTTTAAGAAGGCAGAGGTCGCCATGCCCGGCGGCTGTGACTTCGGCGTGCGCCCGATCGACCTGCACATCAAGGGCTTCAAGGCACTCGGCGCCGAGGTGGAAGTCATCAACGGCATGGTCTGCGCCCACGCTAAAAAGCTGACCGGCTCGTCGGTTTATATGGACATTGTTTCGGTCGGCGCCACCATGAACGTTATGCTGGCCTCAGTGCTTGCCCAGGGTCTTACGGTCATTGAAAATGCAGCGAAAGAGCCGCACATCGTCGACCTTGCGCTGTTTCTCAATTCCATGGGCGCCGACATCCGCGGCGCCGGCACCGATACCATTAAAATCAAAGGCGTGCAGAAGCTGCACGGCTGCGCCTATTCCATTATTCCCGACCAGATCGAGGCCGGTACTTACATGGTCGCTGCAGCGGCCTGCGGCGGCAATGTGCTGGTGAAAAACGTGATCCCGAAGCATCTGGAATCCATCAGCGCCAAGCTGGAAGAGGCCGGTGCCAAAATCGTGGAGTATGACGACGCGATCCGTGTTGCGCGCAACCGCAAGCACTGCGATCTGCAAAAGTGCAACGTGAAAACGATGCCGCACCCCGGTTTTCCCACCGATATGCAGCCGCAGATGGCGGTGCTGCTGTCCATTGCACAGGGCACCAGTATCCTCAGTGAAAGCGTGTGGGACAACCGTTTTCAATATGTGGGTCAGTTGGTACGCATGGGCGCCGACATTCAGGTAGACGGCAAAACGGCCGTCATCACCGGCGTAAAGGAACTCAGCGGCGTCAGCGTGCGCGCCACCGACCTGCGTGCGGGCGCGGCCATGGTCATTGCCGGGCTTGTGGCGCGCGGGGAAACGCAGGTGGAGGACATTCAGTACATCGACCGCGGGTATGAGGACATTGTAGAAAAGCTCACGGCGCTCGGCGCGTCCATCCGCCGCGTAAAAGTGGACGATGCAAAAGTAATGGATATTGTTGGCTGAGGGCGTGTTTACGCCCTCTTTTTACGGAGGTTTTTATGGCAAAGGTCTGTCAGCTGTTTTCCGGCAGCAGCGGCAACGCGATTTACATAGAAAATGCAGGGCATTCCATTCTGGTGGACATCGGCGTGTCTGCCAAGCGGTGCGAGGGGGCGCTTCGCCAAATCGGCGTGGACCCGGCCTCTATCCGTGCGGTGGTCGTTACGCATGAGCATGTGGACCATGTGCGCGGCCTGCGGGTGTTTTGCTCGCGCTACGGCACCAATGTGTACGCGCCGTCCAAGTGCCTGCAGTATCTGGAGGCGCACGGCCAGCTCAGCGTGCAGTTTGACGCCCGGCCGTCCGATCTGCCGTTTGACGACGGCTGTTTTCATTTTACGCCGTTTCGCTTGAGCCACGACAGCGCAGACTGTTTTGGTTACAGGATCGACTTGCAAAACGGCACCGGTGTTGCGGTCTGTACCGACACGGGCTATGTGCCTGACGAGGCAAGGGCGGCCATTGCCGGCAGCGACCTTGTTTTTTTAGAGTCTAACCACGAGGTCGATATGCTCAAAAGCGGCCCGTACCCATATTATTTAAAACAGCGCATTTTGTCTGATCGCGGGCATTTAAGCAACGGCGACAGTGCCGCTTTTGCGGCCGAACTGGTGGGCAGCGGCACCACGCGCGTGGTGCTGGCACACCTCAGCCGTGAAAACAACATGCCGGAGCTTGCGCGCAGCGCGGCGTTTGCCAGCTTTGAAAAGATCGGCGCGCACAGCGGTTCGGATTACCGGCTTTATGTGTCGGCGCCGGAAAACACCGAAAGGCCGATCGTTTTATGATGCGGGTGGAGGTCATTGCCGTCGGCAAGCTAAAGGAACGTTTTTTGACGGACGGCTGCGGCGAGTATTTAAAGCGCCTCTCGGCCTATGGCAGGGTGGGCGTGACCGAGATCAAAGAGGAACGCTGCCCGGACGACCCGTCGCCGGCAGAAGTCGAACGCGTGCTTCTGCGCGAGGGGGAACGCATTTTGGCCAAAATCGCCCCGCGTGATTTTGTTGTGCCGCTGTGCATAGAGGGAAAGCAGATGGACAGTGTCGCGTTTGCACACACGCTTGAAAAGGCTGCCCAAGGCGGCGGCCGGCTCGTGTTCGTCATCGGCGGCTCCTTTGGCCTCAGCCCGGCGGTAAAGGCGCGCGGCGACGTGCTTTTCAGTTTTGGTAAAATAACGCTGCCGCACCAGCTTGCCCGCATGGTGCTGCTCGAGCAGGTGTACCGTGCATTTCAAATTTTAAACGGCGGCAAATACCATAAATAAACAAAATGCCGGCCACCAGGCCGGCATTTTGTTTTGTCTAATACATATGTAGCATTGGCTCTGTATAAGAAATGGCATGAAGAGCGTGCCGGCAGCCGGTTTATCTAAAAGAAAAAAGCGCGTGTAACACGCGCTTTTTTCTTTTAGGGGGGATGAAAAGTGATATATTATAAACAAAACCGCTGAGAAGGAAAGACGGTCTTGCTTATAGCAAGTTAAATTTTCTTTTCGGCCACATTCTCGGCCAGTACTTCTCTTTGGTGCTCCACATAGGCCGGCGCGCTGTTTTTGAGCATTGCGCCGCGGATCATAAAGAAGGCAACGTCCTTGCTGATCTTCTCGTAATCCACATCGAGGATCTTGGAAGAAACGTGTTTGGAAAAGAAGTTGATCAGCGGCCCCATGCAGAATGCAGTGATGATGGTGCCGAGACCGATGTTTTGCACGGCGCCGAAGTTGCCGTGCAGCGCCGCCTGCAGGCCGCCGGAAACGACCAGGCCAATGGTCACAACGGTGATGTCGGTCAGCACGCGCGCCCATTTGTGCTGCATGTGCGATTTGCCCGACAGCATAAAGCTCAGTGCGTCGTAGGGGCCTACGCCGACGTTCGCAACAAAAAAGAGCGAACAGGCGAAGCAAAGCACCACAATGCCGCAGCAGAGCACCACAATGCGCACGGCCAGCAAGTCGTAATACGGTGCCAGAATGGGGGTGAACACACCTTCAAAAAACTCGCACACATAGCCGCAGCCCACCATGTTGAACACGGTGCCCACACCAACGAGCCCTCTGTGCGCAACGATCACTACGAACAGCAGCACGCAGATGTTCATGATCAGCTGTACGGTGCCGAAGCGGATGCCGGTCGCGTAGGCGATGTTCATGTTCATGGAGGTGTAGGGGTCCACACCGAAGCCGGACACGGAAAACAGCGAAATACCGAAGCCCATAATCAATATGCTCAGCGCAGATATGACCGAGCGCTTGACCATGTTGTGCTGTACGAACATGTCTTTGATATAGCCGATTGCTTCACCGCTGAATCTTTTCATGTGCCGGACCTCTTTTTCCTGTCTGTGCTCCCTATCTTAGTCCGCTTTTTGCTGAAAATCAAGTGTTTTTTTACATTTCTGCTTTTAGTATGAATTGTACAAAACACAGTTCCATATTTTGTGCATATTGCACAAGTGAAAATTCGCCGGAAACGGCGCTGCGTTGCGTAAAAAATGTGCAGACCCGGCGCTCGTCCGCAGTCTGCACGCTTTTTACTCCATTTGTTTTCCCAAAAACGCGGCCGCCACCTGCACAAGCTTAACCTGTGTTTCATTCGGCAGGGCGCCGGCTTCTGCTTCGATCAGGATCACGCTGCCCGAAACATCGCCGCCGTATACGATGGGGTACACAACGCTTGCGCGCCGGTCGTAGCCTTCGATCGCCGGGATCGGCGTTACGTCCTTTGTGGCGATCATCACGGCGCGCCGGTCCATAATGTCCTCTACCTCTTTGGACACGCGCCGGTCCATCACCTCGCGCTTGCTGATGCCGGACGCGGCCACAACGTGCTCGTTGTCGGTAATGGCGACCGGACAGCCGCCGTTTTTGTTGAGTACCTCGGCGTACTGCCCCGCAAAGGTGGACAGCTCACCGATCGGCGAATATTTTTTGAATATGACTTCACCGTCCGCTTCGGTGTAAATTTCAAGCGGGTCGCCTTCTTTGATGCGGAAAGAACGGCGGATCTCCTTTGGGATTACGATCCTTCCCAGGTCGTCGATGCGCCGCACAATGCCAGTGGCTTTCATTCTCCATTCTCCTTTAAACAAATATTTGCCTTGTTATTGTTTGCCGGTGGTTTTTGTTTATGCGCTTTGTTTGTCTGTTTTTCTGCGGCGCCCGGGCGGAAAAATTTGTGTAAAAGTTTCGCTTGACATTTTTTTGAGCGGTGGTTATAATAAAAATTGCAAATTGAATATTGCCCATTCAAAGACTGTGAAGCAGAAAAAGACCGTTTCTGCCGTTTTCAGAGAGTTGCCGGCCGGTGCGAGGCAACAGCGGCGTTCTGGTGTATAGCTCTCTGCGGAGTTCTGCAGCTGAATAGCAATCAATAGGCTGCAGCGGTTCACCGCGTTATTGGTGAAGGCGTTGCTGGACGCTGAAGGGCGGGGCTTTTGCTCTGCTGAAGTAGGGTGGTACCGTGTAGAATTTCTGCACCCCTATACAAAAATAGGGGTGTTTTTTTATGCCCCGGAAAGAGGTTTTATTTATGAAAAAAGGTTATCAAAAGTATGTCCCGTTTCAGCCCATCGATCTGCCGGACCGCCAGTGGCCGAATCAGCAGATTGAAAAAGCCCCCGTCTGGTGCTCGGTCGACCTGCGCGACGGCAACCAGGCGCTGGTCGACCCCATGAATCTGGAGGAAAAGCTGGAACTTTTCAACACCCTTGTAAAAATCGGCGTCAAAGAGATCGAGGTCGGCTTCCCGTCCGCGTCTGAGACCGAGTACGAGATTTTGCGCACGCTGATCGAGGGCAACTATATTCCGGACGACGTTACGATCCAGGTGCTGGTGCAGGCGCGCGAGCACTTGATCAAAAAAACGTTTGAGGCCATCCACGGCGCCAAAAACGTGATCGTGCATTTTTACAACTCCACCTCCACGCTGCAGCGCAAGGTCGTTTTCCGCACCGATATGCAGGGCGTTATCGACATTGCCGTAAACGGCGCCAAGCTGATCTATGAACTGACCGAGCAGGAGAAGCAGTCGAACCCCGACATGAACATCCGCTTTGAATATTCGCCCGAAAGCTTTTCCGGCACCGAAATGGACAATGCCGTTAAAATCTGTGAGTGCGTGATGGACGCTATGCACATCACCAAAGAAAACCCGATCATCCTGAACCTGCCGTCCACGGTGGAGGGCTCCACGCCAAACGGCTACGCGGATCAGATCGAGTATTTCTGCCGTCACCTGAAAAACCGCGACGCCGCCATCATCTCTTTGCACCCGCACAATGACCGCGGCACGGCTGTTGCAGCGGCGGAACTTGGCCTTTTGGCCGGCGCAGAGCGTATTGAGGGCACGCTGTTCGGCAACGGCGAGCGCACCGGCAATGTAGACATTGTAACGCTGGCGCTCAATATGTGGACACAGGGCGTTGACCCTGAGCTGGATTTCAGCGACATCAATAAGATCAAAGACGTTTATGAGCGCACCACGCACATGTCGGTCGGCCCCCGCCAGCCGTATGCCGGCGAGCTTGTGTTCACCGCGTTTTCCGGCTCGCACCAGGACGCCATCAACAAGGGCCGCAAATATATGGAGGAGACGGATTCGGATTACTGGGAGATCCCGTACCTGCCGATCGACCCGGCCGATGTCGGGCGCGAGTATGAGCCGGTCATCCGCATCAACTCGCAAAGCGGCAAGGGCGGCGCGGCTTTTATTTTGGATATGGACTACGGCATCAAAATGCCAAAGGCCATGCAGACGGAATTCGGCGCCATCGTCAAGGCTGCGTGCGACGCCAAGGGCAAGGAACTGCTCTCCGACGAGCTGTTCGACCTGTTCCAGAAAGAGTACCGCAACGTGGTCGGCCCGTACCGCTTGCTGAACTATAAGGTCTATGAAGAGAAGAATGAGAACGAGGCGCTGACCAGCGTGCACTTTGAGGGCTTGTTCTTGAACCGCGAACACGGCAATGAGCCGGTCAAGATCGAGGCGACCGGTTCCGGCCCGATCGAGGCGTTCTTCAACGCCATCAACAAGCAGGGCATCACCGGCTACTCGTTTGTGGACTATTCGGAGCATGCCATTTCGGTCGGTTCCGACTCCAAGGCTATTTCTTACATCCACCTGAAAAATCCGCAGGGCAAGGATATTTTCGGCATCGGTGTGTCGCATAACATCAGCTTTGCGTCCATGAAGGGCATTTTGTGCGCCATCAACCGCGACCAGGGCGACAAGTGCGTGCGCGACGACACGATGCCCGGCATTTTTGAAAAATAAGTCTGTGCCTTTGCGGTCTGTACCAAAAAGGCGCAGGCTGTAAGAGTGTGTTTATTATGGAAAATAACTGGGACTGCGAAAACTATACAAACCATTTTTCGTTCGTGCACCGCTACGGCAGCGCGCTGCTCGATCTGCTTACGGTAAAACCGGGCAGCTTTGTGGTGGATCTTGGCTGCGGCAACGGCGCGCTGACGGCGCAGCTGCAGTCGCGCGGTTACCAAACGCTTGGTATCGACGCTTCAGCCACCATGCTGGAAAAGGCCAAAAAGATGCACCCCGATCTGCGTTTTGAGCTGGCCGACGCCTGCACGTTTTCGCTGACCGAAAAGGCCGACGCCGTTTTCTCGAACGCCGTGTTCCACTGGATCGACGACCAGGAAAGCCTGGTGCAAAACATCGCGGTCAATCTGCGCCCGGGCGGTCAGCTTGTGTTTGAATTCGGCGGCGCCGGCTGCGGCGAAACGGTGCACCGTGCGCTTGGAAGCGCGTTTGCCGCGCACGGCCTTACTTATGTAAACCGTTTCAATTTTCAGTCGGTAGGCACGTTCGCGCCTGTTTTGGAGCGGCACGGTTTTCGTGTGGAGTACGCCACGCTGTTTGACCGCCCTACACAGCAGGACGGGGAAGACGGCCTGGAAAACTGGATCCGCATGTTTGTGGGTTCGGCGTTTGCCGGCGTAGAGGGCACTACGGCCGATTCCATCGTGGCGCAGACTGTTTCGGACTGCCGCCCGGTGCTTTATAAAAACGGAAAGTGGTTTGTGGACTATGTGCGGCTTAGAATGAAAGCGGTCAAACTTTGACCGGTAATGGAGGATCAATATGAAAAACTACAAAATCGTTGTGTTAAAGGGCGACGGCATCGGCCCGGAAATTGTGGACGAGGCGCTGAAAGTGCTGAACAAAGCCGGTGAAAAGTTCGGCTTTTCGTTTGCGTATGATTATCAGCTGCTCGGCGGCTGCGCCATCGACGCCACCGGCGTGCCGTTCCCGAAAGAGACGGAGACAGCCTGTAAGGCGGTCGACGCAGTGCTGCTCGGCGCCGTCGGCGGCCCCAAGTGGGACGACCAGCCCGGCAGTAACCGCCCCGAAAAGGGCCTTTTGGCCATCCGCGGCGCGCTGGGCCTTTTTGCCAATCTGCGCCCGGCCAAGATCTTTGCGCCGCTGCGCCATGCCTCTCCGCTGAAGGACGAGATCGTGCAGGGCGGGCTCGACATTCTGATCGTGCGTGAGCTGACCGGCGGCATCTATTTCGGCAAGCGCGGCACTTACGAAAAAGATGGCGTCACCTCTGCCTTTGATACGGAGGAGTACTCGGTGCCCGAGATCGAGCGCATCGTGCGCGCCGGGTTTGAATATGCCATGAAGCGCGGCAAAAAGCTGACCTGTGTCGACAAAGCCAACGTGCTCGATTCCTCGCGCCTGTGGCGCAAGGTGGCCGAATCGGTCAAGGCCGACTACCCGGAGGTCGAGCTTTCCTATATGTATGTAGACAACTGCGCCATGCAGCTGGTGCGCAACCCCGCGCAGTTTGACACCATCGTCACCTCCAACATTTTCGGTGATATTTTGTCGGACGAAGCGTCCATGATCTCCGGCTCCATCGGCATGCTGGCCTCTGCCTCGCTGGCCGAGGGCACGTTCGGCCTGTATGAGCCGATCCACGGCTCCGCGCCGGACATCGCCGGCCAGGGCGTGGCAAACCCGCTGGCCACGATCCTGTCTGCCGCCATGATGCTGCGCTACACGTTCGGCGAAATGCAGGCGGCCGAGGCCATCGAGCACGCGGTCGACGCGGCGCTTGCCCAGGCCAGAACACCGGATATTTATGAGGACGGTTTCAAAAAGGTCTCCACTTCTGAAATGGGCGACCTGGTCTGCAGCCTGCTTTAAAAACGGTTTTGTACATGAAAAACGGCACACACCTTTTGCTAACGCCATATAAGGCAGTAATTTGAAAACAATATTGAAATACAGCTTATGGGCGTTGCAAAGGCCAAAAGACAGCGTAGAAGGCAGAAATGCTTTTTATGCTGTCTTTCTTTATGTTCAAAAATGAAATCGCACATTCGTCAAACAAGACCTTCCTTGCTACAATGTGAGTGAAGGAGGTAAGCGGATATGCGAAATCAAAAACACTACATAGCGATTGATGAAAGTGAACGGAGAATTATTCTAAATGCTCTTAATGCGCTGCGGAACAATCTGCTGGCAGAAGGCAGATATACGGACGCAGTAGATGATGTTCTAATCAAAGTAGTCAACGCACCTGTCAAGAAATTCAAAATCAGAATCACGGAGGTTTAAGGTTATGAAAAAGACAATATTTGAACAGATGGGTGGCACATACGAACAACAGGGAGATTATCTTATCCCCTGTCTCGCCCTTCCTGCCAAAGACGTAGTGCCGATAGGATTGTGGGGGCAAAGACACCTTCAATACATTAAACAACATAGAAAAATATTTTATACTAATTTGATTACAAGTGGTGATTTATATAGCTATCTTGCTGATATTGACGAGTTAGCAAATAGCATCTATGAAAATATGGTACCGCTATATAAATCGTTATACCAAGTTACTGAAGAACTTAAAAAATCCAATCCTTTTGAATGGGTGCACAGAAACAACGACATTATAGATGTTATTAATGAAATTATATATAATGATGTGATATTCCGATAAACTAGTAAATGGCGAGGTGTTTCACCTCGCCATTTTCGCTTAATAATTAGATTTTCGGAATCATACTCGCGGAATTAGGAGCATTGGCTTGCATATTCCAGATAGCTATTTTCATCTTTTTAATACGCTTACCATCACCAAAATCAAGCAAATCTTCCCTTTTATAAACATTCAAAAGTTTATTTAACGATCCCAAGTCCGCAGATGTCATTAAAAACGCTTCTTCCGGATCGATTAGTTTGCAGTATGCCCACAGTTGTCCTAAATCACGCAGAGTTAAACTTGTCTTTTTTGCTTCAATAAAAAACAGTTTGAACTCATCTGCCTTCTTTACTATGCCGAGAACATCAATTTGAATATCTACACCGATAGCTTCTTCTTGAATGATACCGTACTTTCTAAGAACTCTATCCAATCGTTCGCTGTGTGAGTCAACTACGATTATTTCCTCAGCAGATTTGTATTTATCTTTCAGGTATGCTTTAAGCCATAGCTGCATTGGTGGGTATAAGTCAAATTCTCTCATATCTTTATTCTCCATATCCTAAATCTTTGGCTATTTGCTTCCACGAATCATAGTGTTTGCCTCTTATCTCGGATGGAATAAAGCCATCATTTTCGCTTGGGTGATGTGGTTTGTTTTTATTTCTTTCGCGGCCTTCCCAATAGAATTTGTGAGTTACTTCTTCAGGTTTTTTCCCCTCTGATTCAAGACCATCGATTAATTCGGTTGCAAACTGAGCAAGAGCTTCTCTTTTGTGCAGAACAGCAAATCCTATGGGCAAAAATTCATTCGCCCATATTTTAATTTGATGTTCTTTTTTCCAAAAATCAGGCTTCCCTTCCTTGAATTTAACAAGATTGCCGTCACGCATATTGGGATGAGCCCAATCTATTGCCTGTACAGGAATATTAACATCTTTAAGTAAACGACAAACATCGCTAACCAAATACCAATTATGTGGCACTTCTAAGTAAACACGATGCATATAGTTTTTAAAAAAGTAGTTACTTCTGCGAATGTAACCCGTCACATCAGCAAATCCTTGCAAAAAAGATATCTTCTCATCACGAGTAAAGGAAAAAATTTCTTCATCAATTCTAATATTTTCGTGGGATACCGCATTGCCGATATAACGTAAAATTTCTCGCATCATATATTCGTCATTTCTCTTAGTGAAAGAGATAATAGAATAATTATCCTGCTGAGTAAAGCTCAATCCTGTGCCGATTAGAGGTTCTAATACTGTGCGAATATCGGTTATACTTGCACGTACATATATTCTAACATCGTTATTATTTTCTGTTACCAGTTTTTTATGTGGAATTTCAACAGATATGGTGGTTTCTGATGCACCACGTCTCACTTCTCCATTGCCACAAATCATACCTAAAAGGTAAGACATCTCTAGATTCATACAATCACAATCCTTTTAATTCAAGCCTATTCTATATCCATTGTTGAATAATTCCCGAATAATTCTATTATCATTAAGACGATATAAATACTCGGCCTTATAAACTCTGTTTTTTCCAAATAAGTGTGCTATGTCAGCGGGTGGGGCAACAGGAACATAGAGCCTTAATTCCAGAGCCCATTTGTTAGCATCTTCTTGTAAAACAATTATTCCCTCGCTATATAATGTGATAGCAGGAGTATGAGTTTGATTATAATCGTTGATAAATTTGGCCATTGTTCCCGGTTTTGCTTCTGCTTCTATAAAGAAGTCTCCGCCATTCTGCTTAATATCATTTAAAAAGTCTAAAATTCTTTTTAGCATATGATCCTCCATTACAAATTATATCCCCGATCAAAGTCTGTAAGATTTGCAGGATGTAAGCGTGAGACAATAGCTCGTATGGCTGCAACATTTTGATATTCCCCAAAATGGAAGCCATAATCTCTAACAATTTTCTCTACAAACTTGCCTTTATTGATTCTTCTCACATAACTGGTGTTTCCCTCGCCTAAAAAAGGAAGAAGAACAGAAGGACAATTATTTATATTGTTAAAATAAATACGAAGTTGATGGCTTCTTTTCATCGAATATCCACCTGTCGTTTCACCTTGAGTTATAGGGTAATATTCTTCATCAGGAAATTCTCTTTCGAACATAAACGCTTTTTCTTCTGGAATCTGTGCTTCAATAAGCCCGATTCTTCCAGGGCTACATAAATACCCTAAAATCAAACAAAAGTCTGCGGTGTTAACCTCTATATCGAGAGCCCTGGATCCTAATAATGCCATAACATCTACTCCTTAACAAATATCAAAAGGTATTCATGAACCTTATTGATACGGAATTTGTATGGATATCCAAGCGGCCGCATATTATTGTAATCTGCTTGTCTATCCCAAATAATTAGATCGTCGTAAATGAATCCAATTTTTTGTAATGCTGTAGCTAAATCGCTATGCAAAGGATAAAAATTGCTTTTTTTACGAATATCCATTACATTTACGATACAATAACCACCTTTTTTCAAAACTCTACTAACTGAAGCAAAAAGGTTTGATAATGTATTTATAAATTCACTATAATTTGCAATATTTCCCACATCGTTGGTCTTATCAGAGTAATTTACAGCATTCTTTTGGTCGGCACTTCGTTTCATATTGAGAATATCCCAATACGGTGGGGATGTAACACAAATATCGAAGTGATTTGCAGGAAGTGTTTTTAGCACCTCAAAACTATCACCGTTAATTATCTGAATTTTATCATCTTTGCCCACACGTTGTTTTGCTATATTACAAAAATCCTCAGATAAATCGATTCCTACAGCTTCGCATCCAAGTTTTTGTGCAGCAACAGTTGTGGAACCAATACCATTAAAAGGATCTAATACACGCGAATTTGCTTTTGAAAAAGTGCGTATTAGTTTTTCGCACAACGAAACCGGGTAGGATGCGGGATGCTTAAATTCTTTCTCTTCTTTTGTTTTCGATAAATCTCGCCAAATGCTAAAAGAATTTTGAAGCCACTCCTTGCCGGTGAGATCATTGCATTTTTTAGAGTTGTCCATTGGGTATCCACCTTTTTGATTGAATTCTTTTTACTTCACAATCAATATAATCGGATTCTTTTTTGTTAATACCGTATGCTTTGTACACTATCTGATTTAATTCCTCTAAACAGTCGAACCATTCTTGACTCATATAATCATTGCTTTCTAATCTGCTAACTAAACTGAGTATAGAATCAAAATATATTTCTTGTTGATTAGTTGACGGAAGTGGTATTTTTTTTAAGTATTTTGCATCTGTATGCATTGTAAGTTTGGAGTAATTATAACAGTATTTGTACAAGAAAAGATTGCACAAGCGAGAATGAAGTATGCCTAATATGTAACGACACATTTTTTCGTCACCGTCCGTGAATACAGTAACTGTCTGCGTTGCTTCCATATTACCGCCAAAAGCAGCTATTATACCTGCTTCTGCACTATAAATATTTTGAATAAAAACCTTATTACCTGTTGTAGGCACAGTATGATTTTTATACCCAAATTTACGTATTTCTTTTCCTGCTATCGCATCTTTTGACACAGATTTTCCTCTACCAACATAACCATTACATAAATCAGATAAAGTTTGATATGAGGAAGTTAATTTTTTATAAGTCGAATAATCCTCTGAACAGTTAAAGATTAGAATTTCATCTTTGTAAAATGATTGAGGAATACTGCACATAGATACAAAGCGGTTGCTTGACAATTTTTTTAATTTGATTTTATGCTTTCTATCTGCTGCACAATTTTTAACTGTAAGAATAATTTGCTCTCCTCGAACATTCTTGAAATAAGCGCCGATATCAATAATGGATATAATCGTTTTTTCTTCAAGAATAGTTCTTCGCAACAAGCTATATCCCTGTCTCTTATACACATCTCCGAGCCCACGAGACACTGAGCGATCT
>URDW01000044.1 GCA_900546735.1 uncultured Oscillospiraceae bacterium | reverse complement strand
ACCGCCGCGTGCGCAGCGTGGGCGAGCTGCTGCAAAACCAGTTCCGCATCGGCTTTACCAGAATGGAACGTGTGATCCATGAGCGCATGACCCTGCAGGCGCAGGACGATGAAGAGATGATCACGCCCCAGGCGCTCATCAACATCCGTCCGGTCGTGGCGGCCATCCGCGAGTTCTTCGGCTCTTCGCCGCTGTCCCAGTTCATGGACCAGAACAATCCGCTGGCCGAGCTGACCCATAAAAGAAGACTTTCCGCCCTGGGTCCCGGCGGTCTTTCGCGTGACCGTGCAGGCTTCGAGGTGCGCGACGTACACTACACCCATTACGGCCGCATGTGCCCGATCGAGACGCCCGAAGGTCCGAACATCGGTTTGATTTCTTATC
Organism: uncultured Oscillospiraceae bacterium; assembly: GCA_900546735.1. GTDB lineage: Bacteria > Bacillota > Clostridia > Oscillospirales > Acutalibacteraceae > Scybalenecus > Scybalenecus merdavium. The sequence continues at coordinate 13,203 of URDW01000044.1, read as the reverse complement.
TGGCCTGCTACAGCCGCATCAACGAATATGGCTTTATTGAGGCGCCGTACCGCCGTGTGGACAAAGAGACCGGCGTCGTCACCGACGAGGTCGTTTACATGACGGCCGACGTGGAAGACGAGTATGTGGTCGCCCAGGCCAACGAACCGCTTGACGAAAACGGCCGTTTTGCAAGCAGCAAGGTCACCTGTCGTCACCGCGACGAGTTCATCACCACTTCGCCCGACCGTGTCGATTACATGGACGTGTCGCCGAAAATGGTCGTCTCCGTCGCAACGGCCATGATCCCGTTCCTGGAAAACGACGACGCGAACCGCGCCCTGATGGGTGCGAACATGCAGCGCCAGGCCGTGCCGCTTCTGAAAACAGAGGCTCCGGTCGTCGGCACAGGCATGGAATACAAGGCTGCCTATGACTCCGGTGTTGTGGTCATTGCCAAAAACAGCGGCACCGTTGTGCGCCTGGATGCTGACCATATCGAGATCCGCACGAAAGGCGGCTCAATCGACAAGTATGAGCTGATTAAGTTCAGCGGCTCCAACCAGGGCACCTGCATCAACCAGCGCCCGATCGTTTCCCTGCACCAGGAAGTGGAGGCCGGCCAGGTGATCGCGGACGGCCCCGCCACCAGCAACGGCGAAGTTTCCCTTGGTAAAAACGCACTGATCGGCTTTATGACCTGGGAAGGCTACAACTACGAAGACGCCGTTTTGATCAATGAAAAGCTCGTGCGCGAAGATGTGTATACATCCATTCATATCGTAGAGCATGAATCTGAGGCCAGAGACACGAAGCTCGGCCCGGAAGAGATCACAAGAGACATTCCGAACATCAGCGACGACGCGCTGAAAGACCTGGATGAGGACGGCATCGTGCGCATCGGCGCCGAGGTGCACTCCGGCGACATCCTGGTCGGTAAGGTCACCCCGAAGGGCGAGACCGAGCTGACGGCGGAAGAGCGCCTGCTGCGCGCCATTTTCGGTGAAAAATCGCGCGAGGTGCGCGACACCTCTATGCGCGTGCCGCACGGCGAGTCCGGTATCGTTGTGGACGTGAAGGTGTTCACCCGCGCCAACAGCGACGAGCTCAGCCCCGGCGTCAACAAAGTTGTTCGTGTCTATATTGCACAAAAGAGAAAGATCCAGGTCGGCGACAAAATGGCCGGCCGCCACGGCAACAAGGGCGTTGTTTCCCGCATTTTGCCGCAGGAGGATATGCCGTTTCTGCCCGACGGCCGCCCGCTTGACATCGTGCTGAACCCCCTGGGCGTTCCGTCGCGTATGAACATCGGGCAGGTGCTTGAGGTGCATCTCGGCTACGCCGCCATGGCGCTCGGCTGGAAGATGATGACCCCGGTCTTTGACGGCGCGCATGAAGACGACATCCGCGAGTGCCTGAAGCTGGCCGGCAAGAGGGAAGACGGTAAAACGATTTTGACCGACGGGCGCACCGGCGAGAAGTTCGACAACCCCGTCACCGTCGGCTACATGTATTACCTGAAGCTGCATCACCTGGTAGACGACAAGATCCATGCCCGTTCGACCGGTCCTTACAGCCTGGTCACGCAGCAGCCGCTCGGCGGTAAAGCGCAGTTCGGCGGCCAGCGTTTCGGTGAAATGGAAGTTTGGGCGCTCGAGGCTTACGGCGCCGCCTATACCCTGCAGGAGATCATGACCGTCAAGTCCGACGATGTGGTCGGCCGTGTCAAGACGTATGAGGCCATCGTTAAGGGTGAAAACATCCCGAAGGCCGGCACGCCGGAATCCTTTAAGGTGCTGTTCAAAGAACTGCAGGCGCTCGGCCTTGACTGCCGTGTGTATGACCGCGACGGCGAAGAGGTCGAACTTAAGCAGGATCTGGACGACGGCCTGCCTGTGCAGAACGTTGTAGACGACAAAGCATTTACCACTGTCAACGATTTTGGTGAAGAGACCGAGGGCTTCGGCATCCAGGACGCAGACAGTGATCTGGAAGCAGATCAGCAGGAAGAACCGCTTTTCGGTGACTTTGGTTCCGATTCTTACGACGAGGACTGACTGCTGAACGAAACAAATAAACGATTGTGAAATTGTATAGATAAGGAGATGCTTCCATGGCAGATATTGAATTTTCTTCCATTAAAATCGGTCTTGCTTCGCCGGAACAGATCCGTTCCTGGTCTTACGGCGAGGTCACCAAGCCGGAAACCATCAACTACAGAACGCTGAAGCCCGAAAAGGACGGCCTGTTCTGTGAGCGCATCTTTGGCCCGACCAAGGACTGGGAGTGCCACTGCGGCAAGTACAAAAGGGTGCGTTATAAAGGCAAGATCTGCGAACGCTGCGGCGTAGAAGTCACGCGCGCCAAAGTGCGCCGCGAGCGCATGGGCCATATCGAGCTGGCTGCCCCGGTGTCGCACATCTGGTACTTCAAGGGCATTCCGAGCCGCCTTGGCCTGGTGCTCGACATCAGCCCCAGGAACCTGGAAAAGGTGCTGTATTTTGCGCTTTATATCGTAACGGATCCGGGCGACACACCGCTTGAAAAAATGCAGACGCTCACCGAAGACGAGTACCGCGAAATGCGCGAGCGTTATGAGGATGATTTTGACGCCGGCATGGGCGCCGAAGCCATCAAAAAGCTGCTGCAGGACATTGATGCGCATGAGCTGCAGGCGCAGCTGCGCGAGGAGCTGGAAACAGCGACCGGCCAGAAGCGCGTGCGCCTGCTTAAAAGGCTTGACGTGGTCGACGCGTTCTGCACCAGCGGCAATAAGTTGGAGTGGATGATTTTGGACGTGATCCCCGTGATCCCGCCCGACATCCGCCCGATGGTCCAGCTCGACGGCGGCCGTTTCGCTACGTCCGACCTGAACGACCTGTACCGCCGCGTCATCAACCGCAACAACCGCCTGAAAAGGCTTCTCGAACTGCACGCCCCCGAGATCATCGTGCGCAACGAAAAACGCATGCTGCAGGAATCGGTCGACGCCCTGATCGACAACGGCCGCCGCGGCCGTCCGGTCACCGGGCCGAACAACCGCCCGCTCAAGTCGCTTTCCGACATGCTCAAGGGCAAGCAGGGCCGCTTCCGTCAGAACCTGCTCGGTAAGCGCGTGGACTACTCCGGCCGTTCCGTTATCGTTGTCGGCCCGGAACTGAAAATGTACCAGTGCGGTCTGCCGAAGGAAATGGCGATCGAACTGTTCAAGCCGTTCGTCATGAAACGTCTTGTGGAGACCGGCGTGGCCTCCAACATCAAGTCCGCCAGAAAAATGGTGGAAAAAGCCAGCGACCCCAAGGTTTGGGACGCACTCGAAGTCGTGATCCAGGATCATCCGGTCATGCTCAACCGTGCCCCCACGCTGCACCGTCTGGGCATCCAGGCGTTCCAGCCCGTTCTGGTCGAGGGCCGCGCGATCAAGCTGCACCCGCTGGCCTGTACGGCGTTCAACGCTGACTTCGACGGCGACCAGATGGCTGTGCATGTGCCGCTGTCGGCTGAGGCGCAGGCTGAGGCCAGAATCCTGATGCTGGCGGCGAACAACCTGCTCAAGCCGGCGGACGGCAAGCCCGTTACCGTGCCGACGCAGGACATGGTCATCGGTTCTTACTACCTGACTATGATCAAAGACGGTGAGCCCGGCGAACCGTATACCGAAACGGTAGACGGGGAGGAGATCACCCACTACAACTGCTACCGCGACAAGGACGAGGCGCTGATGGCGTACCAGGAGGGCTCGATCGGCCTGCACTCCCTGTGCCGCATCCGCTTTGAAAAAGAGATCGACGGCAAGCGTGTCTCCAAAGTCGTGACCACCACGGTCGGCCGTGTCATCTTCAACTCGGCCATTCCGCAGGACCTTGGCTTTGTGGACCGCAGCGACCCGGATAAACTGTTTGAGCCCGAAGTGTCGTTCGTCGTCAAAAAGAAACAGCTCGGCCAGATCGTGGACCGCTGCATCAAGGTGCACGGCGTTTCGGTCTCGTCCCGCGTGCTCGACAATCTGAAAGCCCAGGGCTATAAATATTCCACGATCTCCGGCACCACGGTGGCCGTTATCGACGCCCTGATCCCGGAAAAGAAAAAGGAATTCATCGAAGAGGCTGAAAAGCAGATCGATGTGATCACCCATAACTATAACTACGGTCTTATCTCGAACACCGAGCGTTCCGCGCAGGTCGTCAAGACCTGGGAGGACTGCACCAACAAGGTGTCGAACGAACTGACCCAGAACTTTGACGGCTCCCACAACCCGATCCACATGATGGTGGACTCCGGTGCGCGTGGTAGTATCGCACAGCTGCGTCAGCTGGCCGGTATGCGCGGTCTGATCGCGAACACGGCCGGTAAAACGATCGAAGTACCGATCAAGGCCAACTACCGTGAAGGCCTGAACATCCTGGAGTACTTCATCTCCTCGCGCGGTGCGCGTAAAGGCCTTGCCGACACGGCGCTGCGTACCGCTGACTCCGGTTACCTGACCCGCCGCCTGGTCGACGTTTCGCAGGATGTTATCATCCATGACGACGACTGCGGCTGCACCGAGGGCATTGAGGTTTCCCGTATCATGGACGGCAACCGTGAGCTGGAGAGCCTGAAAGAGCGCCTGATCGGCCGTTATCTGTCTGAACCCGTCGTTGTAGACGGCGAAACGATCATGGATACAGACCGCATGATGACCGAAGAGGATGCAGACCGCATCTGTGCCGCAGGCGTGGAGACCGTCAAGATCCGCTCGCTCATCACCTGTAAATCCCGCTACGGCGTCTGCCGCAAGTGCTACGGTGCGAACCTGGCTACGAATGAGCCGGTGCAGGTCGGCGAAGCGGTCGGCATTATCGCCGCACAGTCGATCGGTGAACCCGGTACCCAGCTGACGATGCGTACGTTCCACACGGGCGGCGTTGCCGGCGGCGCCGACATCACCCAGGGTCTGCCGCGTGTTGAGGAACTGTTCGAGGCCAGAAAGCCGAAGCAGCTGGCCATCCTTTCCGAAATTTCCGGTACTGTTTCGTTTGAAACGGTCAAGAAGAGCCGCCACGTCGTCATCACCTCGGATGAGGACGGCGAGGTCAAGAAGTATCTGATCCCGTACGGCGCACGCCTGAACGAAAACATCGTGGAGGGCGCGCATGTGGAAAAGGGCGCCGAGCTGACGATGGGTGCTGTAAATCCGCACGACGTACTGGCCATCTGCGGCACAAGCGCCGTGTACAATTACCTGATCAAGGAAGTGCAGTTTGCCTACCGTACCCAGGGTGTTGACATCAGCGATAAGCACATCGAAGTCATCGTCCGCCAGATGCTTAAGAAGTGCGAGGTCAAGGACGCCGGCGACACGAACCTGATCCCCGGCACCATGACGGATGTGACCGAGGTCGAGGCTGCCAACCGCGAAATCAGAAAGCGTGTGGCCGCCGGCGAAGTCACGTTGAAAGAGGCCGAGTACCAGCCGCTGCTGATGGGTATCACGAAGGCCGCGCTGGCCACTGATTCGTTCCTGTCCGCCGCCTCCTTCCAGGAGACGACGCGCGTGCTGACCGACGCGGCCATCAAGGGCAAGAGCGACAAGCTGCTTGGCCTGAAAGAAAACGTCATCATCGGTAAACTCGTACCTGCCGGCACCGGTATGGATGCGTTTAAGGATGTGGACGTTGTGCCCAGCTATTTCAGCACCGACAGCACCAGCGAAATTTTAAACCTGGAACAGCTGCAGGAACTCTTGACAAACAGCACGGCACAATGATATAATGCTTAATTGTGTGAGTGGGATTTGTCTATTTTAACCAAAATTCACACTGAAAATTTGTGAAAAAGCACAAAATCTTGGGGCAAAGTATGGCTTTGCCCCAAGATGTGTGCATATCCGACGGCTAAAAAAGTTTTAACCGCCGGCTGTGCACATATCGCACATATATTTTTATTGGAGGTGAAAGAATGCCAACCTTTAACCAGCTTGTCAGAACTGGCCGTAAATCCCTTGTGAAAAAGGACAAGGCTCCGGCACTGCTGCACGGACTGAACACCAAGAAAAACGTTGTGACGAACAATGCGTCTCCGTTTAAAAGAGGTGTCTGCACCGCTGTGAAAACCGCTACGCCGAAAAAACCGAACTCCGCGCTCAGAAAGATCGCCAGAGTCCGTCTGACGAACGGTATCGAAGTGACCGCTTACATCCCCGGCGTCGGCCACAACCTGCAGGAGCACTCTGTGGTTATGGTCAGAGGCGGCCGTGTCAAGGATCTGCCTGGTGTACGTTACCACATCATCCGCGGCACACTGGATACGCAGGGCGTGAACGGCAGAATGCAGTCCCGTTCCAAGTACGGCGCAAAGCGTCCGAAGGCTTCTAAAAAGTAAGCTTTCAACCACTCTAAAGAGCAAATCTTCTTGTTTGGAATCCCAACAATGAGTTTATATAGACAGCAGTCTTCTCTCTTGTTGGCGCCACGGGAAATTTTGTCACGAGTACCTATGATATCATCATTATGAAGGAGGGAAGCGAAGTGCCAAGAAGAGGCAAGATCGCGAAACGTGACGTGCTGCCGGATCCGCTTTACAACTCAAAGCTTGTGACCCGACTGATCAACAACGTCATGTATGATGGAAAAAAGGGTGTCGCGCAGAAGATCGTTTACGATGCGTTTGACATCATTCAGCAGAAAACGGGCAGAGACCCGCTCGAGGCATTTGAAGAGGCAATGGAAAACGTTATGCCTCAGCTGGAGGTAAAGGCTCGCCGCGTCGGCGGTGCTACCTACCAGGTGCCGATCGAGGTACGCCCGGACAGACGCCGTACGCTCGGTCTCAGATGGATCGTGCTGTACAGCCGTCAGCGTTCCGAAAGAACGATGAAGGAAAGGCTTGCGTCCGAGATCATGGACGCCGTCAACAAGACCGGCGGCGCCGTGAAGAAGTGCGACGATACGCATAAGATGGCCGAGGCCAACAAGGCGTTTGCGCATTTCAGATATTGATCTTTGTTTGATTATTAGGAGGATATTATGCCAAGAAAAGTATCTCTTGAAATGACAAGAAATATTGGTATTATGGCGCATATCGACGCAGGCAAAACAACGACGACCGAGCGTATACTCTTCTACACGGGTGTTAACCACAAAATCGGTGAGACCCACGAAGGTACCGCTACGATGGACTGGATGGCGCAGGAGCAGGAAAGAGGTATCACCATCACCTCCGCTGCGACCACATGCTTCTGGAAGGACCACCGCATCAACATCATCGACACGCCCGGTCACGTCGATTTTACTGTAGAAGTGCAGCGCTCCCTGCGCGTGCTGGACGGTTCTGTGACCGTGCTGTGCGCCAAGGGCGGCGTGGAGCCGCAGTCTGAAACCGTTTGGCGTCAGGCTGACGAATACCATGTACCCAGAATGATCTATGTCAATAAGATGGACATCATGGGCGCAGATTTCTTCAACGTGCTGGACATGGTCAAGGACCGCTTTAAGTGCAACGCCCTGCCGATCCAGCTGCCGATCGGCAAGGAGGATTCCTTCCGCGGCATCGTTGACCTTGTGAACATGGACGCCGAAATTTATTACGACGACCTTGGCAAGGACGTGCGCCGTGAACCCATTCCGGAAGACATGATGGAGCTTGCCCAGCAGTACCGCACCGAACTGATCGAGCATGTTGCCGAGCAGGACGAGGCACTGATGGAAAAGTACTTTGAAGAGGGCGAAGAAGCCATCACTGTTGACGAGATCAAAAAAGTCATCCGTAAGTCCACGATCGCCGGCACCATGGTGCCGATCACCTGCGGCACATCTTACCGCAACAAGGGCGTTCAGCCGCTGCTCGACGCCATCGTAGACTATATGCCGTCGCCGGTCGACGTGCCGTCCATCAAGGGCGTCAACCCCGAGACCGACGAGGAGGAAGAGCGTCATTCTTCCGATACAGAGCCGTTTGCAGCCCTGGCGTTCAAGATCGCGACCGACCCGTTTGTTGGTAAGATCTGCTACTTCCGCGTTTACAGCGGCATGGTGCACGCCGGCACAACGGTTTACAACTCCGTTAAGGACAACAAGGAACGCATCGGCCGTATCCTGCAGATGCACGCCAACCACCGTGAAGACATCGAGACCTGCTACGCCGGCGACATCGCCGCCGCAGTCGGCCTGAAGAACACGACGACCGGCGACACTCTCTGCGACGAAAAGGCGCCGATCATTCTGGAATCCATGAACTTCCCGGATCCGGTTATTCGCGTGGCGATCGAGCCCAAGACGAAGGCCGGCCAGGAGAAGATGGGTATTGCCCTTGCCAAGCTTGCTGAAGAAGACCCGACCTTCAAGGCTTATACAGATGAGGAAACGGGCCAGACGATCATCGCCGGTATGGGCGAGCTGCATCTGGAGATCATCGTGGACCGTCTGCTGCGTGAATTCAAGGTAGAGGCCAACGTCGGCGCACCGCAGGTTGCTTATAAAGAGACGATCCGTCAGGAATCGCAGACCGACATGAAGTATTCGCGTCAGTCCGGTGGTAAAGGTCAGTACGGTCACGTTAAGATCCGCATTGCCCCGAACATCGATCCGGAGACGGGCGTCGGCGCAGGCTACGAGTTCGTTAACGAAATCGTCGGCGGCGCGATCCCGAAGGAATATATCCCGGCAGTCGACGCTGGTATCCAGGGCGCTATGAAGAGCGGCATCCTGGCCGGTTACCCGGTCGTGGACGTTAAGGTCACGCTGTACGATGGTTCTTACCACGAAGTCGACTCCTCTGAAATGGCGTTCAAGATCGCCGGTTCTATGGCGTTCAAGGATGCTGCCAAGCGTGCCAACCCGATCATTCTGGAACCGATGATGAAAGTTGTCGTTATCGTACCGGAGGATTATATGGGCGACGTTATCGGCGATTTGAACTCCCGCCGCGGCATGATCAAGAGCTTTGAGGACCGCAGCGGTGCCAAGCAGATCAACGCGCGTGTGCCGCTTTCTGAAATGTTCGGTTACGCGACCGACCTGCGCTCCAAGACGCAGGGCCGCGGCCAGTACACCATGGAACCGGACGGTTACGAGCCGGTGCCGAAGAACATTTCCGAGTCGATCATCAGCGACCGCGCTAAAAAAGATTAATTTTTAAAAAACCCTTGAAATTGCATACTTTTTTTGATAAAATAGCGTTGCAAATTTAAACTTTAATTTTATTAGGAGGAAATTCCAAATGGCAAAAGCACATTTTGAAAGAAACAAGCCGCATGTCAACATTGGTACCATCGGTCACGTTGACCACGGCAAAACTACGCTGACTGCTGCGATCACCAAGTACCTTTCTCTGAAAGGCCTTGCCAGCTTCGAAGACTATGCCGACATCGACAAAGCTCCCGAAGAAAAAGAGCGCGGCATCACAATCAACACTGCTCACGTTGAGTACGAGACCGACAAGCGTCACTATGCCCACGTTGACTGCCCCGGCCATGCTGACTACATCAAAAACATGATCACCGGTGCTGCGCAGATGGACGGCGCTATCCTGGTTATCGCTGCAACAGACGGCCCGATGGCGCAGACCAGAGAGCACCTTCTGCTTGCCCGTCAGGTTGGCGTGCCCTACATCATCGTTTTCATGAACAAGGTTGACCAGGTCGACGACGAAGAGCTGCTTGAGCTTGTTGAAATGGAAATCCGTGAAACGCTCGACGAGTATGAATTCCCGGGCGACGACACCCCGATCATCAAGGGTTCCGCTCTGAAAGCTCTTGAAGCTGACGACGTGAACGATCCGGCTTTCGCCTGCATCCAGGAACTCATGGACGCTGTTGACGAATATATCCCGACTCCCGACCGTAAGGCCGACCTGCCTTTCCTTATGCCTGTTGAAGACGTGTTCACGATCACCGGTCGTGGTACCGTTGCTACCGGCCGTGTGGAAAGAGGCCAGCTGAGAACCGGCGAGGAAGTGGAAATCGTTGGTCTGAAAGACGAAAAGAAGAAGACGGTCTGCACCGGTATCGAAATGTTCAGAAAGATCCTGGACTACGCTGAGGCCGGCGACAACATCGGCTGCCTGCTTCGTGGTATTCAGAGAACCGAGATCGAAAGAGGTCAGGTTCTTGCAAAACCCGGCACCATTCATCCGCACACCAAGTTCCAGGGTCAGGTTTACGTTCTGACCAAGGACGAAGGTGGCCGTCATACGCCGTTCTTCAACAACTATCGTCCGCAGTTCTATTTCAGAACGACTGACGTTACCGGTATCATCGCTCTTCCGGAAGGCACCGAAATGTGCATGCCTGGCGACAACGTTGTTATGGACGTTGAGCTGATCACCCCGATCGCTATCGAAGAAGGTCTTCGTTTCGCTATCCGTGAAGGCGGCAGAACCGTTGGTTCCGGCGTTGTTACCAAGATCAACGCTGACTAATTGCATTGGAAAAGACAGGCAGTTTTGCTGCCTGTCTTTTTTGTTGCGTGCGGCGCGCATGCCGCTTTCGGCATTTTGAAAGGGTGTTTTTTGTGGTTTTTACGGTAGAGGGAAAACGGGTAGAGGTCTTTCCGGCCGCTGCGCCCGGCTGCCCCGTTTTGTATCTGCACACAGTGGAGGACAACGGTGGCGCCGTTTATGAGGCGGTGCAGGCGCGTACCGGTATGAATTTTTCGCTGGTTGCCGTCAGCCATTTGGACTGGAATGCGGACCTTTCCCCGTGGGCTGCACCGGCTGTTTTTGCAAAGGGTGCGCCGTTTTCCGGCGGCGCCGGCGCTTACCTGGCGCTTTTGCTTGAAAAGATCGTGCCGCAGGCCGAGTCGCTTCTGCCGCCTGTGTCGTGGCGCGGCATTGCCGGCTATTCATTGGCGGGGCTCTTCGCCGTATATGCGCTTTATCATACCGATTTTTTTGAAAGTGCGGCTTCTGTATCTGGCTCGCTTTGGTTTCCCGGTATTCAGGACTATATCTTTTCGCACGGATTTTTGCAAAAACCGCGTCGGCTTTACTTTTCGCTTGGCAATAAAGAGTGCAGAACGCATAATCCCTATATGCAGTGCGTGCAGGAAAACACACAGGCTATTGAATCGTTTTGCCGCAGCCAGGGCATAGATACCGTCTTTCGGCTGAATCCCGGCAATCATTTCCAAAACGCCGTTTCGCGCTGCGCTGACGGTATTTGCTGGCTTTTGAAATGACCCGGACATACCGGTATGTGCCGTTCAATGTGACTGGGGGAAAATACTGAAAGGACCTATTTAAACATCCGTGCCAAAATGCAGCCGGATTTTGGCTGTTTATAATTGTATCGGCACATATTTGAAAAAATGCCCTCTTGGCAGCGAAAACCGTCCCGTTGTCTAATCGACGGCGCGTTGCCTATTTTTTCAAATCTGTTTCATGAAAAAACGCCTTTGTAAAATCTGTGTAATGTTTTTTCATATTCACGCAAATTGTTCGTAAGTTGTTTGAATATTGCCTTGCTTTTTTCTTTCTTCATGCTATGATATAACGCGAACGGAGAGAGTGGTATGAAAGAAAAGTTCATGGCTTTTATTGATAAGCACAAAGAGATCTGGAAGTTTATAAAATTTACATTTACGGGAGCAAGCACATCCATACTCGAAATGGCCGTTTACGCCGTTTGCCTGTACTGGATCTTTGCTCCCCTTAATAATGTCGCTGTGGCCGACAGCCCGGTGCTGGAATTCCTTGGCATCCGCTATGTCGGTTACATGTATTCCTACTTTATCTCGGCCGTGATCGGTTATGCCGCGGCGTTCGTCATGAACCGCAAGCTGACCTTCCAGGCCGATGCAAATCCTGTTCTTTCCACGATTTTGTATATCATCATGGTCGTTTGCACGATCGCTTTCAACACCTGGTTCGGTTCTTTCCTGGGTACACAGATGAAAGAGGCAGGACTCGACAACGTGTTCTTTGAAATGCTGCAAAAGCTGGTCGTTATGACGGTGCCTACCATCTGGACCTATCCGCTGCAGCGCTTTGTGATCCACAGAAAGAAAAAAACAACCGACGCGCCGTCTGTGCAGGGCGGTGCGGCGGATCACAATATAAACATTAAGAGCATGAGGGAAGAGGCTTAAAGTATGGCAATTCGTTTGGTAGCACTGGATGTAGACGGCACGCTGTTGCACAGCGACGGTCAACTGCCGGAAAACAACATTTACGCCGTTCGCGAGGCGGCTGCGCAGGGCGTGTACATGGCCATCAATTCCGGCCGCACGTTTACGGAACTGCCGCAGCAGGTGCGTGACGACAGCAGCTACGCTTATTATATTTATTCAAACGGCGCGGCGATCGCCGATGCGCAGGGCAATTTGCTCTACACACAGTATATTCGGCAAAAAGCTGCAGAAAATGTCTTTTCTCTTCTGTTTCATTGTGATACAATAATAGAGGTATATGCCCACGGCGTACCGCACACGCAAAAGGATCAGCTGACACCTGCTGCACTCGATGCTTACAGCGTGCAAAACAGCTACCGCCCGGTCGTGCTGGAAACACGCCGCGGTGTGGAACAGATCGACCGTTTCTTTGCCCAAAATGCCGGTGAAGTCGAAATGTTCAATGTTTTCTTTAAATATCCCGCGCAGCGTCTGCTGTGCTTTGAGGTGTTTTCCGGCATGCCCGGCATTAAGGTCACCACCTCCATGCCGAACAATTTGGAGATTTTTTCTGACCGTGCCGACAAGGGCAGCGCGCTGCGCTTTTTGGCAAATTACCTTGGTCTGGACCGCAGTGAACTGATGGCGGTCGGCGACAGCCGCAATGACTTGCCGATGGTTCGCTTTGCCGGCACCGGCGTGGCCGTTGGCAATGCCTGTGATGCGCTGAAGACGGCTGCCGATTTGGTTCTGCCGGTCACGAACGATGCGGATGCCGTTGCCTCTGTTATAGAAACTTCTGTGCTTACAAGCCGCGTATTTGCGTAAGATAGAGGTCTGCTATGTCTGTTACGGAAATGAAAGATAGGATCCATTTTTTAAACACCGGCCATTCCGATTGCATCATTTTGGAAAGCGCCGGTCATTTTGCCATGGTCGATGCAGCGGAGGATACCGACTTTCCGCCCGAAAAGCCGTCCCTGAACCTGCCCGGGTATGAGGATGTGGTCGTGGACTATCTGCTCACCCACTGCAAAGGGGCAGACGGGCGCGTGCACCTGGATTTTGTGCTTGGCACGCATGCGCATTCCTGTCTCTTATACACATCTCCGAGCCCACGAGACACTGAGCGATCTCG
>URDW01000043.1 GCA_900546735.1 uncultured Oscillospiraceae bacterium | reverse complement strand
GCACAGAAGCCGGTACGGAAACGGCCGTGGCCACCACCAAGGCCTACACGGCGCAGCTGCTCTATGTAACGCTGATGGCGCTGAAGCTGACCAAAATCAAAGACGCGCGCTACTGTGAACTGGTGCGCACTTTGGCACAGATCCCCGAAGCGGCCGAACATGTGCTGGCCCAGGTGCAAAACATTCAGAAAATCGCCAAAAAGCTGGCCGGCGCCAACGACATGTACTTTATTGGACGCAACCTGGACTACGCCGCCGCGACCGAAGCGGCGCTGAAGCTCAAAGAGATCAGCTACATCCACTGCGAAGCTTTTCCGGCCGGCGAGCTGAAGCACGGCACGATTTCGCTGGTGGAGCCGGGCACGCCGATTTTTGCCGTAAACTGCCGCGACGATGTGTTTGCCAAAACACTTTCCAACGCGGAGGAAACACGTTCGCGCGGCGCCGAGATCTTTGAACTGCGCTGTAGCAAAAACGCCGCCGGCGCCCCAGAAAACACCATTTTCATTGACAATGTGGCCACGCCGTTTTTACCCTGCGTGCAGGCTGTGGCGCTGCAGCTTTGCGCCTACTACTGTGCGCTGGAAAAGGGGTGCGACATCGACAAGCCGCGCAACCTGGCCAAATCCGTGACCGTAGAATAATGCGCGGACGTACCGGCAATAGCAAAAATATAACCAAAAAGGCCGCGCCGAAAGCATCGGCGCGGCCTGCTTTTCTGTGTAAAGCAAAATATAAAAATCAGTCTTCCCACTGAAACCGGGTCAGCTGCCCTTTTTGCGCAAGCGCCGGGTAGCCCCACTGGCGCAGGACCTCATAAGTGCCGACGGCCACCGCATTGGAAAGGTTCAGGCTGCGGATCATGCCGCGCATCGGCAAGCGCACACAATAGTCAGGATTGGCCTTTAAAAGCGTTTCGGGCAGACCCCTCGTCTCCTTGCCGAACACCAAATAGCAGTGGTTCGGGAAAATCACATCGCTGTGGGCGCGCGGCGCCTTGGTGGAAAAATAGTAAAACGTGCCGCCTTGGTTTTTGGCAAAAAAATCGGCCGTGTCTTTATAGAAAGTAATGTCGAGCTTGTCCCAGTAATCGAGCCCGGCACGCTTGAGCTTTTTGTCGTCGATCTTAAAGCCCATCGGTTCCACCAGATGGAGCCTGGCGCCGGTCGCCGCGCACGTTCGGGCAATGTTGCCGGTGTTCTGCGGGATCTCCGGTTCGATCAGGACGATATTCAGGCTGTACTCATCCGCCATAGCGTTCACCCTTTATATAGACCTGCTCGATTTCCAAGCGGTCGTTCAAAATGACCAGATCCGCGTCTTTGCCGACGGCAATGGAACCGGTAAACGCATCACACCCCACCGAACGCGCCGGATTGATGGTGCAGGCGCGCAGAGCCGTTTCAAAATCAATGCCGAAGGACAGCAGATTTTTAAACTCCTGGAACACGTTGGTGATGGATGCGGCAATGGTGCCGTCGCCCAAACGCGCCACATCCTGCTTTTCGTCCACAAAAACATCCTGCCCGCCAAGGTCGTACTTGCCGGGGGCAAGGCCGGCGGCTTTCATGGAATCGGACACCACGACGGCGCGGTCACGGCCAAGCGTTTTGAACACGGTGCGCACCACGGCCGGTGCAAGATGGTACCCGTCGCAGATCAGTTCGCAAAACACACTGTCGTTTTCGAGCGCGGCGCCGACAACGCCGGGCGCGCGGTGCTGCAGGGGCGTCATGGCGTTGAACAGGTGCGTAGCACGGTCTGCCCCCTGCCGATACGCCGCGGCCGCCTCTTCATACGCTGCGGCCGTATGGCCGACCGAAACGTGTGCCCAAGTGCAGACATGCGTGATAAAATCACGCGAATCAAACGCTTCCGGCGCCATGGTGATGATTTTGACACGACCGCCGGCCGCGTCGTTCAGCCGGTCAAATTCCGCCGAAGTGCCGGGGCGGACATAGGCCGGGTTTTGCGCGCCTTTTTTGGAAAGGGCGATAAACGGCCCCTCCAGGTGAAAGCCCAGTATGCGCGCACCGGGCAATGTGTCTGCCAAACGGTCGCCAAGCGACAAGATAGAGGTCAGCGCCTCCTCCCCGAGCGTCATGGTGGTGGGGCAAAAAGCGGTCACGCCGTTTTTGGCCAGATAAGCCGCGATTTTTTGCAGGCTTTCGGCGCTGCAGTCACAAAAATCACCGCCGGCCGCACCGTGGATGTGCGTGTCGATAAAACCGGGCACCGCCGTACAGGCCTGCATGTCGAGCCCCGGCGCATCCGTTTTGCCGAGGGCGGCAAATTTGCCGTTTTCGATGACAATGTCGCCCGTTTGCTTTTGGAAGTTTTCATCATAGTAAGTCAGATTCTTTAAAATCATCAGGCATTCTCCTTTACGATCTCAAAGGCAAGCTCCTGCAGCTGCTCGAAATGCTCCAGCTGCGAGATCTGCCTGCGGTAGGCAGCGCCGCCGCGCAGCCCTTTTGTATAATACGCTGCATGGTGACGCGCTTCGCGCATGGCAACGTATTCGCCTTTATAATCTATCGCTTTTTGGATCTGCTCGAGCATGGTCACCATTTTCTGCGAAACCGAAACGTCACCGAGCACGCGGCACTCGTTCAAATACGCATTAATGCGTGCAAACACGAACGGGTTCCCCAACGCACCGCGGCCGATCATCACCGCGTCGCACCCGGTCTGCTCCAGCATTTGGGCGGCGGACTGCTCGTCGCGCACATCGCCGTTGCCAATGACCGGGATGGACAGCGCCTGCTTTACCGTGCGGATAATTGCCCAGTCGGCGCGGCCGCTGTACATCTCTTTGCGCGTGCGCCCGTGCAGTGTTACAGCTGCGGCGCCGTTTTCCTGCGCGGCAAGCGCCACATCGAGCGCTGTAAGGCAGGTGTCGTCCCAGCCTTTGCGGATCTTGACCGTGACCGGCACCGGCACGGCACGGCTGACGGCCGAAACGATCTGCCCGGCCAGAACCGGGTCTTTCATCAGGGCGCTGCCGGAGCCGTTTTGCGCGATCTTCGGCGCCGGGCAGCCCATATTAATATCGATAATATCCGGAGAAAACGCCATGCACGCGGCGGCCGCCTCCGCCATGACCTGCGGCTCATTGCCGAAAAGCTGGATGGCACGCGGGTGCTCAGCCGGCGACATCTCCATCAGCTGCATGCTTTTTTTATCGTGCATGGTCAGCGCTTTGGCGCTGACCATTTCACTGACCGTATAGGCCGCGCCCCACTGCACGCAGATTTCCCGAAACGCACGGTCGGCCACACCGGCCATCGGCGCCAGAAAAGCGCGGTTTTGAAACTCTACATTTTTGATCCTCATTGTTTTCAAACCTCACGTTACTATAGCATATCCGTACCCGAAAATCAACGAATGGCACAAAAAATTGCCGGGACTTTGCCCGGCAGGGTCTAAAACATTCAGTTTAAAAAACGCTTCTCAAATGACCGCAACACCCGCAAAAATACCTTGGACACCAGGCCCACGCAGACGGCTGCGGCGATCGTGCCCTCGCGCACGCCGGCAAGACGGTGAAGAAAAGTGAGAGACAGCACGCAGGCGAGCGCTACAAGCGTAACGTCGAACGCGACCTTCATGTAAGAAAACCGCAGTTTAGGCGCGGCTTCGCAGATTGCAAGCACCAGCCCCTCGCCGGCCAGAACGACCACACCGGCCGTGACCTCAAAGCTGACGCCGAGCGCCACGAGCAAAATACCCGCAATGCACAAAAGCCACTGCTGCCAGTAGGAAGAATAGCTGACACCCTGCAGCGCCCAGACGGCGAAATCGGTCAAATAACCAAAGACGACAGCGACCGGCAGCTGCATCAGTTGCACGATCCGGTAACGGCGGCGCAAAATCAAAATCTGCAAAACGATGAACACGCAGTGCATGATGATCGTGGCCTTGCCGACTGTCAGCGATGTGAATTCGGACACGGCCGACGGCACACTGGAAATCGGCGAAGTGCCGAGATCGGCCCGGATCGAAAACGCTACGCCAAACGCCATAACGGCGAGCCCCGCGCACAAAAACACATAGCGTTTTATATATGCCTGCCATGTCCGTTTTTGTGCCTGTTCTTTCATTTTGACCGCCTTCCTAAAAACAGAAATTTGTTGTAAACAGACCAATTATAGTCCTGCGGCCAAAAACTGTCAAGTTTTTGAAACAGCAGTTGGCGCAGGACCAAAAATATGGTACAATAGGACATACTTTAAAAGAAACCAACTCGTAAAGCGGAGGATCGCTATGAAATTACTTGTGATCGACGGCAACAGCATCATCAACCGTGCATTTTACGGCATTCGCCTGCTCACAAACAAGGCGGGCGTGCCGACAAACGCCGTGCTTGGCTTTTTGCGCATTTACAAAAAGCTGTGCGACCTGTGCACGCCGGACGCAGCGGCCGCTGCGTTTGACCTGAGCGAGCCCACTTTTCGCCACAAGCAGTACGACGCTTACAAAGCCGGCCGCCGCAAAATGCCGGACGAGCTGGCCGAACAGCTGCCGATTTTAAAAGAACTGCTGCAGGACCTTGGCATACGCGTGCTGGAGACGCCGGGTTTTGAAGCCGACGACATTTTGGGCACGCTGTCGGCGGCCTGCGAGAAAAGCGGCAACGACTGCTTTTTGGCGACCGGCGACCGCGATGCGCTGCAGCTGGTGAATGACCACACGACCGTGCTGCTGGCCTCCAACAAAGAGACAAAGGTGTACACGCCGCAGACGCTGTTTGACGAGTACGGCGTAACGCCGAAAGAGATGATCGAGATCAAGGCGCTGCAGGGCGACGCCTCAGACAACATTCCCGGCGTGGCCGGCATAGGCCAGAAAACGGCGCTGTCGCTGATCCAGAATTATCATTCGATCGACTACATTTTCAGCCACCTGGACACGCTGGATGTAAAACCGGGCGTGCGCACGAAGCTGCAGGGCGGCGAGGAATCGGCGCGCATGTCGAAACACATCGGCACCATTGTGACGGACGCCCCGGTCGATACAAATATTGAGACCTACCGGCTGGGCGGCGGCGACAAAAAAGCGGCCGCCGCCAAATTCCGCGAACTGGAACTGTATTCGCTGATCGACACGTTTGATTTGGGCGGCGAAGCGCCCCCGGCCGAGGAAACGCCCGAAACGCCGGTAAAAACCATGCAGTTTACAGAATGCACCGACACAAACGGACTTTTAAGCAGACTGCAAAACGCCGGCAAAGCCTGGTTTTTGCCGATAAAGGCGAACGGCAGCGTTTGCGGATTTTACTTTGTGACGGACGAAAGCGTGACCCGCCTGCAAAGCGGCGCAGCCGGTTTTGACGCATTTTGCCGCGCCTTTTCGGAAAGCGGAATCGAAAAATACACATATGATTTAAAGGCGACGCAGCACCTGGCCATTGCCCTGGGCTGCGAAGTGCAAAACGTGCGCGCCGATCTGATGCTGAGCGCCTATGTACTGCGCCCGACCGACGGCGGCAGCACGCTGCCGCGCCTGGCCGGCGAATACGGCGTGCCGGCGCCGAAATGCGAAAACGCGCCCGAGGACGCCGGTGATGCGCTGGAGGACGCACTGCTTTTAAAGCCGCTGATCGAAAAAACACAGGCGGCGCTGGACGACAAGGAGCAGGCGCTGCTGCAGGACGTGGAGCTGCCGCTGGTGCGCGTGCTGGCCGAGATGGAGAGCGAGGGATTTGCCGCCGACCGTGCGGGCATTGAAGCGTTTTCACAGATGCTCAGCACCCGAATTGACGAGCTGACCGAAGAAATTTACGCCTACATCGGCGAAACGTTCAACATCAACTCGCCCAAGCAGCTGGGCGTGGCGCTGTTTGAAAAACTGGGACTGCCCTGCCCCAAGAAGACAAAAAGCGGCTACTCCACAAACGCCGAAGTGCTGGAAAAGCTGCAGGATACGCACCCGGTCATTTCGCTCATTTTAGAGTACCGTAAACTGACAAAGCTGAAGTCCACCTACTGCGACGGGCTTTTAAAGGTCATTGACAACACGGGGCGCATCCACACAAGCTTTAACCAGGCGGAAACGCGCACCGGGCGTATTTCTTCGCTGGAGCCGAACCTGCAGAATATACCGATCCGCACCGAGCTGGGGCGCGAAATGCGCAAATTCTTTACCGCAAAAGACGGTTGTGTTCTGGTGGACGCCGACTACTCACAGATCGAACTGCGCGTGCTGGCGGCACTGGCCGACGACAAAGCAATGATCGACGCGTTCAACAGCGGCGCCGACATCCACACGACCACGGCGAGCCAGGTGTTCGGCCTGCCTGAGAACATGGTCACGCCGCAGATGCGCAGCCGTGCAAAGGCTGTGAACTTCGGCATCGTCTACGGCATCGGCGCCTTTTCGCTGGCCGGCGACATCCACGTCAGCGTGAAAGAGGCCAAGCAGTACATCGACGGCTACCTGAACCATTACAAAGGCGTAGACGCCTACATGAAAAAATCGATCGAAACGGCCAAGGAAAAAGGCTACAGTGAAACGCTGTTCGGCCGCAAGCGCTACCTGCCCGAACTGAATTCCAAAAACCACATGATGCGCGCTTTTGGCGAACGCGTAGCGCGCAATATGCCGATCCAGGGCACCGCGGCCGACATCATCAAAATCGCCATGATCCGCGTGCGCGACCGTATGAAAGCCGAGGGCTACAAAGCGCGCCTGATTTTGCAGGTGCACGACGAACTGATCGTGGAAGCGCCCGAGGCCGAGGCAGAAGCCGTGCGCACCCTGGTGCAGGAAGAAATGGAAAGCGCCTGTGCCTTAAGCGTAAAGCTGGTGGCCGACGCCAAGATCGGAAAGACGTGGTACGATGCGCACTGAGTTTACCATTCTGCCGGCTGTGCCGGAGGATGTGAAAACGCTGGCCGGTCTGGAAGAAGCCTGCTTTTCCGAGCCGTGGAGCGAAAGCGCCCTGCTGGACGCCATGCACGATGCGCGCTACATTTGCCTGAAAGCGTGCGCCGGGGGTGAAATTGCCGGGTATGCGCTGTTTCAGAACATCTGCGGTGAGGGCTATGTGTGCAGCATTGCCGTGTTCGCCGCCATGCGCCGGCGTGGCGCGGCCAGCGCGCTGCTCGGCGCTATGAAGAGCTACGCCGACAAGAATTTGCACTTTTTAACGCTGGAGGT
This sequence comes from uncultured Oscillospiraceae bacterium, assembly GCA_900546735.1. GTDB lineage: Bacteria > Bacillota > Clostridia > Oscillospirales > Acutalibacteraceae > Scybalenecus > Scybalenecus merdavium. The sequence continues at coordinate 6,491 of URDW01000043.1, read as the reverse complement.
GCGCCCGTCCAACGCGGCGGCCACGGCGCTTTATGAAAAAGAGGGGTTTTGCCCGGCGGGCTGGCGCAAAAACTTTTACAGAAAACCGACGGAGGACGCCCTGCTGATGACCTACACCCCGAAACAGGGCGAAAAAACGCCATGAAAAAAGAAAACGAAAAAGAAAAAAACGAGCAGCTTGCCGCGGCTTTTCAGGCGCACCTGCAAAAGCTTGCGCTGCCGTACCGAACAGAGCGCACAGAAACAGACGGTGAATTTACCAAGATCCACCTGGATTTTGACGGCTTTGCCTGCACCCTGACCGGCACAGCCGGCTATGCGCTTGGGCTGAGTTTTTTGGAATACGAAACAAGCGCCTCTACCATGACCGTGCGCCTGCGCTTTCGCGACGACGGCATGTACTACGACCTGTACGACATGGAGAACCTGGCGGACGACGCACAGTTTGAGACGCTTTGCTTTCACAACGTGCGCACGCCGCAGGCAGCCGACACCGCGGCCAAAAAGCTGATCGACGGGCTGAACCGGCACAGCGCGCTGCTGCAGAGAATTGCCGCAGACGACGCGCTGTACGCGCAGCTTTATGAAAACAAGTTAAAAGATATGGCCACGGCCATGACCGAAAAGAACAGCGACCTGCAAAAGCTGAAAACCGCACCCGACAAAGCCGCGGCCGAGGCCTGCCTGTATACGCTCGACACGTTTTTGGGGCTCGGCGCACTGGACCAGAGCCGCACCTACAAGCAGTGGCTGGCAAAGGGTGAAACGAAGAAAGCCGTGGAAAAGCTGGAAAGCATGCGCCAAAAGCAGAACCTGACCGTGTTTGAGACCAGATTTTTGGAGGCGCTGAAAGCCGGCGCGTTTACCCTGAACGAGGAAACGCGCAGCAAGGCCGCGCACGAGATCGACGCCAAAAAATACCAGGGCATCTACACGGTGGCCGCGCTTGTACTGTCTTTCGCGCTGTGGTTCGGGCTTTCGCGCCTTTGCAGCTTTTTGGGCGCCAAAATCGCATTTGACGGCGCCGATCTGCTGACCAGCGGCACACTTTCCCTTTTCATCTGCCTGCTGGCCTGCATCTTTACATACCCCGTTCTTTTCAAGCTGCTGGTGCGCCTGACGAACAAAAAGCACGCCGCGCGCATCATTGAAGCCAGCGGCATTGCCGAAAAACCGTACAGCCTGTTTGTCCGTATTGCTCCGGTCGTTTTCATATGTGTGGCGGCAGCAAGCCTTTATGCCGGCAGCTGCGGGCTGGCGCTCGGGAATGACGCCGTGCTGCGGCGCGACACGGGCAAGCTGCAAACCGAAACGTGCAGCTACAGCGACTTTACGTTTTACACGGCAGAGGGCTACACCGAAAACGACGGCCGATTTACCGAAGGGCAATGGGTCTGCGCGGTAAGCGCCGACGGCAAAACCGTTTGGCAAAGCGACGTGCCGCTTGCAAAAGAGACCTACGACGCTTTGTGTGAAAAAATCACCGAAAACGGCGCCAAACTGCAGTTTGTGCACGACAACACGCAGATCGACGAGCTGAATGCCGCCGCACAAAACGGGCAGAATGAAGAATAAAGAAGGGAATCATTTGAAAATACTCGGTATAGAATCATCATGCGACGAAACGGCGGCCGCCGTTGTGGAAGACGGCCGGCGCGTGCTTTCAAACGCGATCGCATCGTCCATTGAGGAGCACAAGCTCTACGGCGGCGTTGTGCCGGAGATCGCCTCCAGGCGGCACGCCGAAGCCATTTCCGGCGTGGTGCGCGAGGCGCTGGACACCGCCGGCACGGCGCTGGAAGAAATAGACGCCGTAGCCGTGACCTACGCCCCCGGGCTGATCGGGTCGCTGCTGGTGGGCGTCAACTTTGCCAAGGCGCTGGCTGTAACGGCCGGCAAGCCGCTTGTGCCGGTGCACCACCTGCGCGGCCACATTGCCGCCAACTACATTTCCGGCGAGGTGGAACCTCCGTTTTTATGCCTGGTCGTTTCCGGCGGCCATTCGCACATTGCGCTTGTCAAAGACTACACCACACTGCAAGTCATCGGCAAAACGCGCGACGATGCAGCCGGCGAAGCGCTGGACAAGGCCGGGCGCACGATGGGGCTGCCCTACCCGGGCGGCGTGAGCATTGACAAGATATCGACGCAGGGCGACGAAAACGCCTTTACCTTTACGCGCCCGAAGCTGGACACGCCCTATGACTTTTCATTCAGCGGACTGAAGACTGCCGTGATCAACACGGTGCACAACGCCGCGCAAAAGAATGAGACACTGAACACGGCCGACCTGGCGGCGTCGTTCCAAAAGTGCGTGGCCTCTTACCTTTGCGACCACCTGGAGGCCGCGGCCCAAGACCTTGGGTGCCGCGTCATCTGCCTGGCCGGCGGCGTGTCGGCCAATTCCAAGCTGCGCGCCATGGCCGGCGAAATGTGCAAAAAAAACGGTTTTGCGCTGCATTTGCCGCAGATGAAATATTGCGGCGACAACGCAGCCATGATCGCCGCACAGGGTTATTTTGAATTTTTAAGCGGCAAAACGGCCGGCGCCGGGCTGAACGCTTATGCAACTATGCCAATGGATGCACCGCTTTTTTAACAATCTTTTTACATTGTTGCTATTGCAAAAAATGGCAATTTTGCTATAATGTTAGGGAATAAAAAGCGGGTGGCTTTTTATTTACATAATTTATGCCAAAAGTACAAACAGTAGGTATTGATTTGTATTTTTTGAATGCTTGCAAAGGAGACATCAAGTTATGGAAAAACTGACCGAAAACAAATCGGTGCTCAGCTGGCTCGACGAAAAGATCGAACTGCTCAAGCCCTCCAAGATCGTTTGGATCGACGGCTCTAAAGAACAGATCGACGCACTGAAGGCCGAGGCCTGCGAGACCGGCGAAATGATCAAGCTCAACGAGGATCTGCTGCCCGACTGCTATCTGCACAGAACGGCTGAAAACGACGTGGCTCGTGTAGAGGACCGCACGCTCATCTGCTCCAGAGAAGAAAAGGACGCCGGCCCCACCAACCACTGGATGGATCCGCAGAAAGCCTATAAAATGCTTTACGACATCGCTGCCGGTTCTTACGAGGGCAGAACGATGTACATCATCCCCTATTCCATGGGCCCGGTCGGCTCGCCGTTCTCCAAGATCGGTATTGAGATCACCGACTCCATTTACGTTGTGCTGAACATGAACATCATGACCCGTGTCGGCAAAAACGTGCTGGACACGCTGGGCGATTCTGACGACTGGGTACGCGGCATGCACGCCAAGTGCAACGTAGACCCGGAAAACAGATGGATCTGCCAGTTCCCGGAAGACAACACCATCATCTCTGTAAACTCCGCTTACGGCGGCAACGTGCTGCTGGGCAAAAAGTGCTTTGCACTGCGCATTGCCTCCTACCTTGGCAAAAACGAGGGCTGGCAGGCTGAACACATGCTGATCCTTGGCCTGCAGAACCCGCAGGGCGAAGTCAAATACATCTGCGCGGCGTTCCCGTCGGCCTGCGGCAAGACCAACCTGGCCATGCTGATCCCGCCGGAAGTTTACACCAAGCAGGGCTACAAAGTATGGTGCGTCGGCGACGACATTGCCTGGATCCGCAAGGGTGAAGACGGCCGTCTGTACGCCATCAACCCCGAAAACGGCTTCTTCGGCGTAGCGCCCGGCACCAACGAAAAGTCCAACCCGAACGCGCTGGAGTCCACCAAGAAGGGCACCATTTTCACGAACGTTTGCCACAACCTGGACAACAACACCGTTTGGTGGGAAGGTCTCGACAAGAACCCGCCGACCAACGCCATCGACTGGAAAGGCAACCCCTGGAACGGCGCTGTGGACACCACAAAGGGCGCGCACCCCAATTCAAGATTTACTGCACCGGCAAAGAACTGCCCCTGCATTTCGCCCGAGTTTGAAAATCCGCAGGGCGTGCCGATCTCGGCATTCGTATTCGGCGGCCGCCGTGCAAAGCTGACCCCGCTGGTTTACCAGTCCAAAGACTGGAACAACGGTGTGTTCGTCGGCTCCATCATGGCATCTGAGACCACTGCCGCTGCCGCCGGCGCCGTTGGCGTTGTGCGCCGCGACCCGATGGCCATGCTGCCGTTCTGCGGCTACAACATGGGCGACTACTGGCAGCACTGGATCGACATCGGCAAAACGCTTGACCCCGACAAGGCTCCGAAGATCTTCAACGTCAACTGGTTCCGTGTCGACGAAGACGGCCACTTCATTTGGCCGGGCTTCGGTGACAACCTCCGTGTTCTCGAGTGGATCCTCAAGCGCTGCGATAACGAAGTTGACGCTGTTGAGACAGCAATCGGCTACGTTCCGAAGCCGGAAGACATCAACCTCGAAGGCCTCAAGGACTTCGATGAGGAGAAGCTCGCTTCCATCCTCAAGGTTGATAACGCTAAGTGGGCTAAGGAAGCTGCCGGCGTAGAGGAATTCTACAAGAAGTTCGGCGACAAGCTCCCGCAGGAGCTCAGAGACGAGCTCAACGGCCTCGAAGAGCGCACCAAGGCTTAATCAAAACTTAAATCGTAAGATTTAACGCATAGAAAGCGCCGCTTTCGGTTCATCCCGGAAGCGGCGCTTTTGCATATTGTTTTTATGCACGGATAATTTTAAGCTGTACGGAAATCCCACATTCAAAACAAAAGCACGCAGACAAATTCAATCTGCGTGCTTTTTCATCACCATAGCTGAACGACAAGTCATTCAGCCTTATCTTACCTTCCAGCGGTCGTTATACGTGCCGGAAAGGTCTGCAATCTTGCCGCTGTCTTCCTTCTCTTCCTTCACGTGCGAGGTCGCTCTGCGCTCGTTTAAATATTTCAGGAACAGCTCGCCGTCCACCGGCACAGCCTGCGGCTTGCCCGTCCAGTCGGAAAGGTGAATGGCGTTCGAGATATTCAGGCCGTTAATGCCCTCATAGCCCGGCGCCAGCAGCTCTTCGCCGTACAGAATAGCGTTTGTGAAGTTCTGCAGAATGCCGTTATGCCCAAGCTCAATGTTGTCCGTTTCCACTTCGGTCACGGTCATTTCGGGCTGCGCAAAGCCCTCTTTGCACGTCACGCAGAATTCGCGCTCCGGCACGGCGAGCTTCCACCAGGTCAGCTTGCCTTCTTCCCAAACAAGCTTGCCTTTGTCGCCTGTAATCTCCAAACGGTTCGTGCCCGGGCACTCACCCGTCGTGGTGATGAACGCGCCCGTCGCACCGTTCGGGTACTCGGCGTAAGCCGTCACTTCGTCCTCAACCTCAATGTTGTGCCAATGGCCGTACTTGCAGTGGCCCATCACGCGGTTCGGCATGCCGAAGATCCACTGCCACAAGTCAAGCTGATGCGGGCACTGGTTCAGCAGCACGCCGCCGCCTTCGCCTGCCCACGTCGCACGCCACGTGCCGCTGTCGTAGTATGCCTGCGTGCGGTACCAGTTCGTAATGATCCAAATGCAGCGTTTCAGTTCACCCAGCTCGCCGCTCTGCACGATCTCGCGCATTTTCTGGAACTTCGGGTTCGTGCGCTGATTGTACATGATGCCGAACACCTTGCCGGATTTTTTCGCGGCCGCATTCATTTCCTCCACCTGCTTCGTGTAAACGCCGGCAGGCTTCTCCGTCAGCACGTTCTTGCCCTTTTCAAAAGCATAGATCGCAATGGGGGAATGGAAGTAATGCGGTGTCGCCACGATCACCGTGTCACACACGCCGCTGTCAATCATTTCCTTGTAGTCTTCATAGCACGGTACGCCGGGCAGATTTTCGTCCGCCCAAAGGCGCTTCGATTCCGCAATATCGCACACGGCGGCAAGCTCCATACCCTTGATATTGCCGGAGAAAATGCTCTTTGCGTGCGCCGAACCCATGTTGCCGATGCCGACAATGCCGACCTTTACTGTTTCGCTCATTAAATTGCCTTCTTTCTGTTATTCGATGGTTTTCAAAATATCGTGCAGCGCGTCGGAAGCCACATCAAACGCTTCGTCCGCATCTTTATATACGCGCTTATGCAGAACGTCCTCGCCCTGCAAATTCTGCAAGCCGCTGAAATCGTACAAATGCGGCTCCAATGTCAGCATGTACGGCTTACCCGTTTCCGCCAGCGCCTTTAAAATGCTCGGCACAGAGCCGTCGCCCTCACCCGCAGGCACCACGCTGCCGTCCTTGAACAGCGCGTCTTTGATGTGCATATAGTCGATGATCGGTGCGAGCGCCTTAAAGTTCACCGCCGGGTCATCGCCGCACTGAATGTAGTTTGCGGGGTCAAATACGCACCGCAGCGCCGGAATGGTTTCGTGCAGCTTCTCCACGCGCTTGAGCGTGTCGCCGTAAATGCCCTTCTCATTCTCGTGACAGCAGTGTACGCCATTTGCTTCGCCGTAGTCCACCATTTCCTGTATTCGCTCGATCACGGTATCGTGATAAATCTCCGGATTTTTGCCCTCCGGAATATAGAAGCTGAACATGCGAATGCG
>URDW01000042.1 GCA_900546735.1 uncultured Oscillospiraceae bacterium | reverse complement strand
TAAGAGACAGGTACATTCCCTGCCCCGAAAGCGACCCGGACGGCCCCACCCAGGTGCTGTTTTCCTCGCTCGAGTACGACGACTACGTCGGCCGCATGGGCACCGGGCGCATTGAACGCGGCACCGTAAAGCCGAACACGCCTTATGTGCTCTGCCGCCAGGACGGTACGACTGAAAACGTTAAATTCACAAAAATTTACCAGTTTGAGGGCTTAAAGCATGTGGAAGTGGCCGAGGCGCAGGCCGGCGACATTATCTGCGCGGCCGGCATTGCCGACCTCAACATCGGCGAAACGGTATGCGACCCCGAGCATGTGGAAGCGCTGCCGTTTGTCAAGATCGACGAACCGACCATCTCCATGAATTTCATGGTCAACGACTCGCCGTTTGCGGGGCGCGAGGGCAAATACGTTACCTCACGCAACCTGCGCGACCGCCTGTTCAAAGAGGTGGAGACGAACGTTTCGCTGCGCGTGGAAGAAACCGATACGACCGACACGTTCAAAGTTTCCGGCCGCGGCGAGCTGCACCTTTCCATTTTGATTGAAAACATGCGGCGCGAGAACTACGAGTTCCAGGTATCGCGCCCGAAAGTTATTTTGAAAAAAGACGAAAACGGCAAAACGCTGGAACCGATGGAACTGGCCATCATCGAAGTGCCCGAAGAGTATGTCGGCACGGTGATCGAAAAACTCTGCTCGCGCAAGGGCGAGATGGAGAACATGGACACGCGCACGACCGGCATGACCCACCTGGAGATCAAGATCCCCTCGCGCGGGCTGATCGGCTACCGTTCTGAATTTCTGACCGACACGAACGGCAACGGCATCATGAACCAGCTGTTCGTGGGCTACGAGCCCTACAAGGGCGACATTTCGACCCGCAACCAGGGCTCCATCATTGCGCACGAAACCGGCACCGCGACCGGCTACGGCCTTTGGAACACGCAGGACCGCGGCAAACTGTTCATCGCCCCGGGCGCAGAAGTATACGAGGGCATGATCGTCGGCGAATGCGCCAAAAACGAGGACATCGTCTGCAACGTGTGCAAAAAGAAACACGCCACAAACACGCGTGCCTCCGGCTCTGACGAAGCGTTAAAGCTGGTGCCGCCCACGGTGCTGAGCCTGGAGCAGAGCATGGAATTTCTGGCCGACGACGAGCTGCTGGAGGTCACGCCGAAGTCCATTCGCCTGCGCAAAATGATCCTGGCGAAAGACCAGAGAATGAAAAGCAAATTCGGCAAAAAATAAATAAAAGCAAAAACCGAAAGGGGATGTGTATATGGCAAACGGGCTTTATATCCACATCCCCTTTTGTGCGTCCAAATGCCCGTACTGCGACTTCTTTTCCGGCCGGGGAACACCGGACGACGCCAAAAGCTACGGCGAAACCGTTTTGCGCCTGATGCAGGACTACCCTCGCCTGACGTTTGACACCGTTTATTTCGGCGGCGGCACGCCGTCGTGCATGGACGCCGGCATTTTGGAAAACATTTTAAACGGCGCGAAAAGGCAGTTCTCGATTTTGCCGCAAAGCGAGATCACGGTGGAGTGCAACCCGGCAAGCAATTTGCAGACGCTGGCGCCCCGCTACGCAGAAATGGGCATGAACCGCATTTCCCTGGGGCTGCAAAGCGCGGTAGATGCAGAGCGGCGCGCGCTTGGCCGGCTGGCAGGCGCAAAAGAGATCGAAGACGGCGTGCGGCTTTTTCAGAAAGCCGGCATAAATAACATCAGCGTGGACCTGATGCTGGGCATTCCGCAGCAAACGCCTAAAAGCCTGCAGACCTCGCTCGAATTTATAGACAGTCTTGGCGTCTGCCACGTCAGTGCCTACATGCTGAAAATCGAGCCGGGCACCAAGTTTGACGAGCTGCAAAAACAGGGCAAACTGACACTGCCGGACGAGGACACGGTGTGCGACATGTACCTGCAGACCGTGGAATTTTTAGAGGCGCACGGCCTGGCGCAATACGAAATTTCCAACTTTGCACGCCCCGGCCGGGAAAGCCGCCACAATTTAAAGTACTGGACACTGGAGGACTACCTGGGCCTTGGGCCGACCGCGCACTCGCTGCTTCACGGGCGGCGGTTTTACTACGACGAGGAAATGCGCCTGTGCGACGAGGGCCCGGGCGGCGGAGAGGACGAGCGGCTGATGCTTGGCCTGCGGCTGAAACAGGGCGTGCCGCGGGAATGGATCCCGGCGAACATAAGCCTTTACCTGAAAAACGGTTTTATGGCAGAAAACGGCAAAAATGTTCATTTTACGCCAAAAGGCATGCTTATTTCCAATGCCATTCTGGCGGAATGGATCGGCTGAAAACGGGCATAATAACACGGAAAGGAGTGTTTGAAATGCCCGACATGTTCAATTTTTCCGATGAAATGAAAAACTACTTCAATACCCTGCCGAAAGCCGTGCAGGAGGCTATGATGCAGTCCGGCGTGCAGATCAGCAACGTCGCCGACATGCAGGCGCTGGTGCAGAATTTGCAGGGCGGCAACGGCGCGCAATGAAGAAGTACAAAATCACAAAAGGCAATGAAAAAGTGCTGAACCGTTACGGCCTTTTCATGCAAAACGCCGTAACTGCCCCGGACGCGCGCACACAAATCACAAAAAGCGTGATACCGGACGAAACGAACGTGGAAGCCGCCCGCGACTGGCAGCAGGAAGGCGAACAGTAAAAAGCAAGGTAAAAAACAGCAACCGGCGCAGCCCAAAAGGGCTGCGCATTTTTTGCAAAACGCTTTACACATTGTTTATTCTTTTCCCAAACAAAATTCTTTACAACAAAAGCGCGGTATGCTAAGATGAACTTGCGACACAGTTGAATACCTCCCGGACAGGCATACTTTTGGCAAAAACGTATGCCTTGACACTTCCTGCCCTGGGAAAACTGTGTCGCGACAGAGTCTTGGCTGCGTTTTTCGTGCGCAGCTTCGGCTGCGCATTTTTTATGGAGGAGAATTTATGGAACTGACCCTGACCGACATTTACAAAAGCTTCGGCCAAAAAGAGGTGTTAAAAGGCATCAGCCTGCGTGCCGCAGGCGGCAAAGCGTTTGGCCTGCTTGGGCGAAACGGCGCCGGCAAAACAACGACCATCCGCATTATGATGAACGTGTTTTCCGCCGACAGCGGACAGGTCTGCCTGGACGGCAAACCGGCCGATTACAGCAAAATCCGCTTTGGCTACCTGCCTGAGGAACGCGGGCTGTACCCGAAAAAGAAAATCATCGACCAGCTGACCTATTTTGCTGAGCTGAACGGCATGAAACACAAAGACGCGGTGCGCACCGTGGACGCGTGGCTGGAAAAGCTTGGCATGCAGGAGCACCGAAACAAACGGCTGGACACACTTTCCAAGGGCAACCAGCAGAAGATCCAGCTGATCACGGCGCTGGCGCACGACCCGCAGATCGTCATTTTAGACGAGCCATTCTCCGGCCTTGACCCGGTCAACGCCATGCTGCTGGAGGACGTCGTGAAAGAGGAGATCCAAAAGGGCAAGATCGTGCTGTTTTCCAGCCACCAGATGAACTACATTGAAGAATTCTGCGATGAGATCGCCATTTTAAACGGCGGCAAAGTCGTTCTGAGCGGAAATCTGGCCGACATCAAGCGCGCATACCCGCGCAACAAACTGATCGTGCGTTCACTGCAGACGGCAGAAATCGAAAAGCAATTTGCCGCACAGTGCAGCCGCACAGAGGACGGCGCGCTTTTGCTGGCCCTGCGCGACCCGAACGAAAAAGCACAGACCATGCAGGCGCTGACCGAGCAGTTTGACATAGACGAGATCAAGGTATTTGAACCGTCATTAAACGATATTTTCGTGCAGTACACAAAAGAGCAGATATAGGAGGAGACCATGCGCCAGTTTGGAACGATTTTAAAATTTGAACTGAAATACTATTTTAAAAACAAGGCGTTTGTGGGCATTACGGTGTTTTTGATCGTCGCCATTGCCGCCGTAATGTTCTTTCCGCGTATTGCGGCAGCCGTGCAAACGGATAGCGGCAGCACCGGCACACAGGAAAAAACGGTGATGCTGGTGGCGGCCAAAGACGACGCCACAGCCGCTTCGGTACAGGCGGCGTTTGCCGCGGCGTTTGCGGACTATGATGTGCAGACCGCCACAGCCGACACACAGGCGCTGAAAAGTGCTGTCACTTCCGGCGACGCCGAATGCGCGTTTTACATAGAAAGCCCGATGCAGTACACCTACTATGTCAACAACCTTTCGATGTACGACGCAAAAACGGCTACAGCCGACAGTGTGCTGCAAAACCTGTACCGCCTGCAGGCCATGCAGACAGGCGGCCTTTCTGCCGATGCAGCACAGCAGATTTTGACCGCCGAGATCACGCACACGACCGAAAGTCTGGGCAAGGACCAGACGCAGAACTTTTTTTACACCTACATTATGATCTTTGCGCTTTACATGCTGATCATGATGTACGGCCAGATGGTGGCCACGAACGTGGCGACCGAAAAAAGCTCGCGCGCCATGGAGCTGCTCATCACCAGCGCCAAGCCGACCAGCATGATGTTCGGCAAAGTCATTGCTTCCTGTATGGCCGGGCTGTTTCAGCTGGCGGCCGTATTCGGCTGCGCCTTTGTGTGCTACAATGCCAACAAAGCGTACTGGGGCGGCGATTCCGTTGCACAGTCGCTGTTTGCCATACCGGGCGATCTGCTTGCCTACATGCTGATCTTTTTCGTGCTGGGCTTTTTCATTTACGCTTTTCTGTACGGTGCGATCGGTTCCACCGCCTCCAAGCTGGAGGACATCAACACCTCCGTCATGCCGCTTACGCTGCTGTTTGTGGCAGCCTTTGTGGTGGTGATCACCGCCATGTTCGGTGATTCGGTGGACAGCACATTGATGAAGGTCTGCTCGTTCGTGCCGTTTACCTCTCCGATCGCGATGTTTACGCGCATTGCCATGAGCACCGTGCCGGTCTACGAGATCTGGATCTCGATCGCCATTCTTGTGGCCTCGGTCATCGGCATCGGCGTGCTTTCGGCAAAAATCTACCGCGTAGGCGTGCTGCTGTACGGCACGCCGCCGAAAATCAGCGCCATTATCAAAGCTGTGAAAAACAGCAAATAAGCAAAAGGCAGCAGCCCTGTGAGCTGCTGCCTTTTCATTTTAAATTAAAATCGATTGGACAAATCAGTCCAGCAGGTACTGCACCGTCTGCACTTCCTGCCCGTGGCGGTAATACACACGCGGCACACGGCGCGCAATGCGGCAGGCCATTTCATAGTTAAAGCTGTGCGCGGCGTTTGCGACCTCTTCCATAGAGATCGCCGCCTGCCCCTGCTTGCCGATCAGGACCGCCTCGGTATCGGCCGAGACGTCCGGGATGCCGGTCACGTCGATCATGAACTGATCCATGCAGACACGCCCGACGATCGGCGCATACTGCCCGTTTACAAGCACGCGGCCAATGCCCGACAGGCAGCGCGGATAGCCGTCGGCATAACCGACCGGCACGGTGGCGATCACCCGTTCACCGGGCGTGGTATAGGTGCCGCCGTAGCTGACCTCGCGCCCGGGCGGCAGCTGCTTCACATAGGAAATGCGCGCCGTCCACTGCATGGCGGGCTGCAGAGCCAAAATCGTGTGATCCACCTCGTCGCTGGGGTAAAGGCCGTATGTAATAATGCCGCTGCGCACCATTTGAAAACGCTCGTCAAAGTTCATGATACCGGCCGAATTGCTCAAATGCGCGATTTTTGGCTGAATGCCGCGCGCTTTTAACATGGCCAGGAACTGCACAAAACGCTCGGTCTGGGCGTGCGACTTGGTCAGGTCTTTTTCGTCAGCCGTCGCGTAGTGCGAAAAAATGCCCTCGGCATAGATGCCGGGCAGCTGCACGATCTGGGCACAAAGGTCGGCATCTGCCTCAGTGACCTGCAGACCGATGCGGCTCATGCCGGTATCGACTGCAAAGTGAAAGGCAGCGCGCTTGTGCTGCCCTGCGGCTGCGTCAGACAGCGCACGGGCATTGTCCAGCGTAAAAATTGCCGGGATCAGACCGTACTCCACGGCGGCCGGCATGTCAGCATTGTCAGTGTAGCCAAGCAGCAGCACCGGGTTTTCGATACCGGCGCGGCGCAGTTCAATGCCCTCTTCAATACAAGCAACACCAAAATAGTCGCAGGAGTCCTTTAAAAACGAAGCGAGCGGCACGGCGCCGTGGCCGTAAGCGTCGGCCTTGATGACCGCCAGCAGACGCACACCGTCCGGCAGCCGGCGGCGCACCTCGGCCAGATTGTGTTCGATCGCATCCAGATCAATATGAACAGCTGTTCTATGAAAAGACATAATATCACCCATCGCAAAATGCGTAAAAATCCATTCGCGCCGCAACCGGCGCCAGTAATTTATTTTAATACCATTTTGCCGCTGTGTAAACACCAAAAAGAAAAAAGTTGCAAAAAAGAAGAGCGGGGCCGTTAACACAGCCCCGCTCCCCTCTCTGTTTATAACAAACTGTAGGAGGACAATTCTTACACGGTTGCGGCTCCGCGTAAGAAATTGTTCGGTACACATCCGTACCGTATCTGCATTATATAGCAGTTTGAACAGTTTGTCAAGCTTCTTTTTTAAAAATTTTGTACTCTTTTTCTCTGTGCACGCACCCATTCCCCTCACACTTATATATTTTCAGAAAGTCATACATAGTACCATTATATTCCCCAAAGATTGACATAGAACATTTGTTCTACTAATATAAAGTTCGGAAGCTGCCACTCACTTCCGAATTCAGGAAAGGGACGGGCCAAAATGACGATTACAGAACTTGCAAAAGAGTACAAAAAGCAGTACGAACTGCTGAGCGCCAAAATTGAAGGGCTGCGGCCGCTTTTGGTTGTTTACAGCGGCGAAGACCTGTTTCGGCTGCGCAAAAAGATCCGCATTTACTATGACATGGCGCTGGAATGCCGCCGCACCTGGCGAATGCTGGAAGGCTATTACGACGACGGTGACCGGGCATGAACACCGCCTACGACATTGCGCTGGAGAATGAAAGCCTGCAGGCATACGGCAAAACACTGGACTGGCACAGTGATTTTCGGCAGCGTGTGCTCGACCCGACGCTGCAGCAAATCATAAAAAATGAGCTGACCAAACGCCAGCAGGAATGTATTTACCTGGTCGTTTTCAAAAACATGTCGCAGTACCAGGCCGCGCGGTTTCTGGGGCTTTCGCAGCCCACCGTGAACCAACACCTGCGCCTGGCCATGAAAAAAATGCACACCATTTTAAACTACTGTGAAAACACGGCGCAAAAGAGCCAGGAATTTTACGCCGGACTCTAAAGGCGCTGCAGCAGCGCCTTTTTGATTTTTTAACTATAGAAAACCAAGGGCTGTTATGGTATAATGATTTTGCGAAACGGCTGCAAAATCCGGGATCGAAACCGCTTTGCAAACACCGTATCATCTATTTGCCCAACGCTTTGCATCCGGCATAAAAACGCGGTTTCTGTCTGTGCTGCGTACAAAAGCCGCAGCATAGTACAAATAAATCACACACAAAGCCGTCAAGTATCTTTTCGGCAAAAATGAGTCAAAAAAAGCCTATGGATTAAGAATTTATTCCAATGCTTTTTCACAGTGCACAGTATATAATTGGAGTAATAAAATGGAGGTACTGCCTTATGATCCATGTGATTCCGATGCCCCTGTCTGTAAACGAGCTGCCGGGCAAATTCCGCCTGACAAAAGAGAGCGGCTATTATACCGACGAAGCGCTTGCCGGCGCCGTGCGCTTTTATGCCAGAGATTTTGAAAAGGCCTTTGGCGAAGCGCCTGTACAAAAAGAAGACGCTGCCGTGCGTTTTTCGGTGGACACAAAGCTGAAAAATGAAGCTTATACCCTGCACATAGATGAAAACGGCATAAAGGTGCACGCCGGCGACAAAAACGGCGCGCTTTACGCCATTCAGACCCTGCGCCAGCTTGCCGGTTTCGATCTAAAAAGCGGTGTGCAAGCGCTGGACATTGCCTGCGTGCGCATCAGCGACGCACCGCGCTTTGCCTGGCGCGGCCAGAGCTTGGACTGTGCGCGCCACTTTTTCCCGGTTGAAAACATCAAAAAGCTGCTGGACCTGTTCCTGCTGCATAAACTGAACGTTTTTCACTGGCACCTGACTGACGATCAGGGCTGGCGCATTGAAATCAAAAAATATCCGCTTCTGACCGAGGTCGGCTCCAAGCGCAAGGACACACAGCGAACCGGCTGGCGCAAACAAAAAGTCGGCTATGCCGGCGAACCGCACGGCGGTTACTACACGCAGGACGAGATCCGCGACGTGGTGGCCTACGCGGCAGAACGCGGCATTATGGTGGTGCCGGAGATCGACATGCCGGCGCACTTTGCTGCAGCCGAGGCCGCCTACCCCGACCTGGCCTGCCGCCCGCTCAAAACAGAAGTCACCTATTACTTCGGTGCAATGGTGCCGCACAAAGAGCTTGGCTACAAACCCGGCGACAACAGCTGGAACCGCTCCGCCTGCCTGGGCAAAGAGAGCACCTATGAATTCATCTTCAACGTGCTCGACGAGGTTTGCGAGTTGTTCCCGGCGCCGTATTTCCACATCGGCGGCGACGAAGCACCGCGCGACGAGTGGAAAAAATGCCCGCACTGTCAGGAAAAGATCCGTAAAGAAGGCCTGCAATCGGTAGACGACCTGCAGGGCTACTTTAACAACCGCGTAAACGAATACATCAAGAAAAAAGGAAAGCGTCTGATCGGCTGGAACGAGATACTGAGCGCCGGCAACCTGGACCGCTCGGTCATCAGCCAGTACTGGGTGCCGACGCGCGACAAAAATGCCGAAAGGTATGTAAACAGCGGCGGTCAGATGATTTTAAGCCGCCAGACTGCATTTTATTTTGACTACCCGAACGCCGAAGTCACGCTGAAAAACGCCTACAGTTTTACGCCAGCAAAAAGCGGCGTGCGCCCCGAAGCCGAAAAGAACGTGCTGGGCATTGAAAGCGAGCTGTGGACAGAATTCATCCACGACTGGCGCAAGGTGGAATTCAACCTGTTCCCGCGCGTTGCAGCCATGTGCGAAACCGCCTGGACAAGTGAGAGCCAAAAAGACTTTTCCAGCTTTGTGCAGCGGCTTGACCAATATGAAAAAATACTGGGCGCGCTGCATGTGCACTACGCACCGCGCGCATATACCGTTAACCCCGGTCTGGTCAAACGCGCCAAATACATGTGCAAATTTTTCTGGAGCAATCCCTACGCCGAACTGGAAGACGCCGAAAAAGAAATGTAAAGAGAACCGCTGCATTTTACGATTGCAAAATGCAGCGGTTTTTATGATAAAAAACGCTTGTTCAAAAACACTTTACTGTGTTTGCAGTACCTGTTCGCGCTTGACACTGCGGTAAAGACGGATGCCCCCGGCAAGATTGTAACAGGTGTACCCGTTTTCCTGTAAAATACAGCAGGCAATATAACTTCTTTGGCCGCTGAAGCAGTGCACATAGACCGGCTTATCCTTCGGCAGCGCATCCAGGTGCTCGCGCAGCGCATCAAGCGGAATGTTCAAAAAGCCGTCGATGGCGTCGGCGGCCGCCTCCGTCTTTGTACGCACATCGAGAAGCGTTACGCTGCCGTCGCGCGGCAAGGCGTCCACATCGTGCCAGTAAAATTGCTGCAGCCGGCCGGCGCGAACATTTTCACCGATAAACCCAAGGTAATTGACCGGGTCCTTTGCACTGGAAAACGGCGGCGCATAGCTGAGTTCCAGCTCGGTAAGGTCAGTAATACCCGCACCAAAACGCATGGCAGCCGACAGCACATCCATGCGCTTATCGACCCCGTCAAATCCCACGATCTGCGCGCCCAAAAGCCGGCCGCTTTCCTTTTCCCACAGCACTTTGATTGACATATTCGTCGATCCGGGGTAATATGTTGCATGGGAGGACGGGTAAGTATACGTTTTGTCGTATGCAATGCCGGCCGCAGCCGCGGCTTTTTCATTTAACCCTACACTGGCCGCCGTCAGGTCAAAAAAGCGCATGATGGCCGTGCCCTGCGTGCCGTGGTAAGCGGAAGAGATACCGCAGATGTTGTCGGCCGCGATCCTGCCCTGGCGGTTGGCCGGGCCGGCCAGGGGCACAAACGTCTCCTGCCCGGTGTAAAAATTTTTGACTGTGACCGCATCGCCGACGGCATAAATATCCGCCTCGCTCGTGTGCATCGCCTCGTCGACAACGATCTGTCCGCGTTCGTTCAGCTGCAATCCGGCTGCGGCTGCAAGCGCGCTTTCCGGGCGGACGCCGACCGAAAGCAAAATCAGATCAGCCGTCACCTTCTGCGCACCGACCCGGGCCGCAAGGCGGCCGTCCGGCTGTTTTTCAATGGCGCTTACCCCGCTGTTCAGAAGCAGGCGCGCACCCTTTTGGCGCACATACTGCTGCACATCGGCCGCCATATCCGCATCAAACGGCGCAATCAGGTGGTCGGCCATTTCAGCCACTGTGACCGAAAGCCCGGCGCGCAGCAGATTTTCGGCCATTTCAAGGCCAATGTACCCGCCGCCGACGATCAGCGCCGACTTTGCGGCGCGGCTTTCCATATAGGCGCGGATGGCATCCGTATCCGGAATGTTGCGCAGGGTAAAAACACCCTCCAGCTCCGCCCCGGGGATCGGCGGACGCACGGGGCTTGCGCCCGGCGAGAGGATCAGCTTATCATAGCTTTCAAGCGTTTCCCCGCCGCTTTCCAGGTCGCGCAGCGTGACCGTTTTGGCCGCCGGGTCGATTTTCACAGCCTCGCAGCGCACGCGCACATCTATATTAAAACGCGTCAGAAAGCTCTGCGGCGTCTGCAGCGTCAGCGCAGAGCGGTCGCGGATCTCGCCGCCGATATAATACGGCAGACCGCAGTTGGCAAACGAAACGTAAGGCCCGCGCTCCACCACAATGATCTTGGCCTGTTCATTCAAACGGCGCAGTCTGGCTGCGGCGGACGCACCGCCGGCCACGCCGCCGATAATCACAACTTTCATAAAGTCACCTCCGAAAGGAATAAGCCTATGGACAAAAAGATTTCTGCACCCTCTATAACCGAAGCACTGCAAAGCGGTTTCCCGTTCTGGCAGAAGCTGCAGGAAAGCGAACGCCAAAAGCTGGCGGCCGGCACCGTTGCCAAGCATTTTCAAAAGGGCGAAAATGTGCACGGCGCAGACGGGCGCTGTACCGGCGCCATACTGGTGCAAAGCGGCGCCATTCGCGTTTACATTATGTCGCAGGAGGGACGCGAGATCACGCTGTACCGCCTGCAAAAAGGGGACGTGTGCGTGCTGTCGGCCTCCTGCGTGCTGCAGTGCATTACTTTTGACGTGCTGGCAGACGCTGAAACAGCGGCAGACTGTCTGGTCATTCCGGGCGCACTTTTCAAAAATGTGACCGACGCAAACGTGTGGGCCAAAAACTACATGCTGGAAACGGCCGTAAAGCGCTTTTCCGACGTAATGTGGGTGATGCAGCAGATTTTGTTTTTCAGTCTGGACAAACGCATTGCCATTTTTCTGGCAAACGAACTGCAAAAAAGCGGCAGCCCGACGCTGCACCTGACCAAAGAGCAGATCGCGCGCGACACCGGCTCGGCCCGCGAGGCCGTTTCCCGGATGCTGAAATATTTTGCTGGAGAAGGCATTTTGACCTCCGGCCGCGGCCGGATCACCATAACAGACCCGGAAAAATTAAAACGATTAACCGTTTAGCATGGCCAGTATGTCGCTTTTCGGCCTTACGCCGACCGCCTGGTTCACGGCGCGGCCGTCGCGCATCACGACCAGAGTGGGGATGCTGGCAATGCCGAAAGTCTGCGCGATCTCCGGTTCATCGTCCACATTGACCTTGCAGACCTTTATATCCGGCCGTTCGGAAGCGATCTCATCGATCACAGGCGAGAGCATGCGGCACGGGCCGCACCAGGCTGCCCAGAAATCTAAAAGGACCGTGGTGTGCGCCTGCAGCACCTCATCGTTAAAGTTGGTTTTTGTAATATGTTTGACAGACATATAAATCTTCCTTTCTGAAATAGATGGTTGAAAAGGCGTTTCCCTTTTCTGACTCTATTATAACCCAAAGCGCAGGCCGTTTCTGTGACAAAGTCACAAAAACGAAAATATTTTTCCGTATTTTCTGCCGGGCACTGCTTTGGGAGTTATTGTATATAAAGCGAAAAAAAGCAAACAAAATAAATACTGCTGAAAACACAAAGCCCCATCTGCACAATAAACAGTGCGGATGGGGCTTTAACAAATACAAACTTTCAAAATTATTACCGGTCAGTTGTGTGGACCGAAAGTGCGGTGCAGGCGGATCTTGGCCTCTTCCACCGTTTCGTCCTCTTCGGTCAGGTATTTGTCTACGAACCGATCTTCCATTTTTGTATAGCCGCCGACCACTGCTTTTTCAATCGTTTCAAAACCATGTGTCAGCGACTGCGCAATTTTTTCATTTGCCTTAACAAGCTTAGATTTTGCCATGATTTCTTCCTTTCTGCCGCTGGAATACGCGGCAAGCACGTTGATGCAGCTGCCGCAAACGGCCGTTTTTAATCTTTAATGCCTTTTGTAAGCGGGATCAGACAAAGCAGGACCGCAATGCCGGCAAGGCCGATCACAATGCCGAGCACCATGTTGCCCCACACCATGCTAAAGCACATGCCGACGCCGAACGCCAACGCACCGACAATGCCGACAAGAATCGTTAAAACGGCTTTGCCGGAAAGGTGCACGGGCGCTTTGTGCTCCATCTTTCTCCAAACGATCACCGTGACCACGGCCAGTACCAAACCGACCACACCCAGCACAATGCCCGGTTTAAATGCGTTCCACTGCGGAATCAGGGCCATGCACATGCCAAGGGCAAAAAGCACACCGCTGATCGTGCCGAGCATCGTTACAACAAGACTGCTTTTTTTCATTGAGCAGCACCTCCAAAAAAATTTTGATTTTATTAAAACAACTGTTGTTGTTTTAATCTAAATATAGTATAATCTATGCGAGGCCGAAAAAGCAATCATCAATTTTCCGACATTTGTTGGAATAAAGGAGAAACACCATGAATACACCGAACAACAAAAGAAAACGCGACTCCATTGCCCGCATTGAAAAAGCGTTTACCGAGCTGCTGCAGGACCGGGAGCTGAATGAAATCAGCATTTCCGTGCTTTGCAAAAAAGCCGGGCTGAACCGCAGCACGTTTTACGCCAACTATGAAGATATTTACGCGCTGGCCGATTCCATCCGTGACCGGCTGGAAAACAATTTTGCCGTGCTGTACAAGGACGAACGCGAAGAAAAGATCAACACCAACGACTACTTAAAACTGTTTTATCATATTTATGAAAACCAGCCGCTTTACCGCACTTATTTCAAACTGGGGTATGACAACAACTGCAACATCGGCTCCTACATGTACGACACCCAGCTGGCTGCACGCCACTTCGAAAACAAGCACATACGCTACCATATGGAATTTTTCCGAAACGGCTTGACAAGCATTATCAAAATGTGGCTGCAAAACGGCTGCAAGGAAAGCCCGCAGGAAATGTTTGAGATCATTAGAAGCGAATACCGCGGGCGTGAAGAATTCTTTGCCGAGAAAAACGAATAACAAAAACACCCGCACTTAAAATGCGGGTGTCAGCGTGTCGAAAAAGGCATAACGGCAACAAATTATACAGCCCGACACGCTGAT
>URDW01000041.1 GCA_900546735.1 uncultured Oscillospiraceae bacterium | reverse complement strand
TCTATTTTCAAAATTTTTTCTACGCGCGGTCCAACCGGCTTTTTCGACAGTCTCAACCATCGGCTTTCGATGGTTATTTTTTATATCACAAAGTGAAAGAATAATGCAGGCTGGGGGCTTTTATGGCACACAAAGTTTTACAGCTCGGCAAACGATCCGCAGACGAGTTTTGCCGTATGAGAATGCAGTTGCTTGCGGAATTGGGTGAAATGCCGGATGGCGCTGACACCTTTGCACTGCGTGATAAAACGAAGCAATATTTCTTGGACCATATCAATAAGGATCTATTCAGCTGGGGCGTTTTTCAAAACGAAGAACTGGTTGCCGTGGGTGCGTTGTGCCTGTTTAACCGTTTGCCATACCGGGGAAATCTAAGCGGGGCGGAGGGTTATATCTTAAACATATATACATCTGCGCAGGCGCGAAACTGCGGTTTTGCAAACGAAATTTTAGATCAAATCCTTGTTTTCTGCCGACAAAAAGGTATCAAGCGGCTTTGGCTCAGCAGCAGCGAACAGGGAAAAGGCATCTATGCAAAACGCGGCTTTGTTCCGATCGAAAGGGACATGGTACTGTTTTTGTAATGCACATTTGCACATGCCACATAAAAAAGAGCGAAAGCGTTTGCTTTCGCTCTCAGCGTGTCAAAAAAAGGTATAATGGCAATGAATTATTATACAATCTGACACGCTGAGGGACTGCCAAAAAGACGAGGTGGATTTTGTATTTTGCGAGGGACGCCGTACAAAGGTACTGCCCCCGAGCAAAAGACAAAAAGCGCAAAAACCGCACCACTGTGCGGTTTTTCTGCTTTTAAAGGACTTTATTTTCTTTAGAGTGCAAGATGCTTTTCTGCTTGAGAAAAACAGAAGTCTATTTTCAAAATTTTTTCTACGCGCGGTCCAACCGGCTTTTTCGACAGTCTAAGAGCGAAAGCGTTTGCTTTCGCTCTTTTGCCGTATAGGAATGGATTTAAAGATCTGCATAAAACAGCGCGTCGCGCGGTACTTTGCTGTATCGGTAAACAGACAGCACAAAGCCCAGCGCAATGTAAATACAAAGGCTTGAGGAACCGCCGGCGCTGAAAAACGGCAGCGTAATGCCGATAACCGGCAGAATGGACAGTTCCATACCAACGTTGATAAACATCTGCGCCAGCAGCATAACGGCCACACCGCTGCACATCAGGTAACCAACGTTGTCGCGCGCTTTCAGCCCCACAAAAACCACTTTTACGATCAGTGCGGCCAGCAGCAAAATCACCAGCATGGCGCCGATATAGCCGAATTCCTCGCCGGCCACCGTCAGGATCATGTCGTTTTCATTGGCCGGTACCGGGTGCGACGGGTCTTGCGTCATGCGTCCCTGCAAAAATCCCTGGCCGGTCAGACCACCGCTGCCCAGGGCGATCTTGCCGTTTTCCTGCTGGTACATAATGCTTTCGTATTGGTCGGGGTAAAACAGCGCCACGATTCGGCTGCGCTGCAAGCCGCTGATGAGTCCTGTTGCCCATGCGATCGGAAATGCAATGATGATCAGGCAAATGCCGGCGATGAAGTAGCCAACGTTGACTCTTGCGAAAAACAGCATGCCAATGAAGATCAATAGAAAAATCAGCGCCGAGCCGGCGTCACCGGTCAAAATGACCAGCCCTACCGGGATCATACCGTGAATGACCAGCAAAACAATGTTTTTCAGCCGGTTCAAATTGTCCTTTACAATGTCTAGGTGGTAGGAAAAGGAAATGATGAAACCGACTTTCAAAAGCTCAGACGGCTGAAAATAAAACACTTTTAAATCCAGCCATGACCTTGCGTCCGGCCGTTCGGGCGGCCCGACGCCCCAAATCATGGTAACGATCATTAAAAGGATACAGCCGGCTGCAATGATCGGCCAAAGCTTACTGATAATTTGGTAGTCTACGTTAGAAAGCACAACGGCGATTGTGATGCCCAGCAGCACGCTGACCAGCATGGAGCGAAAGTCCGGCGTGATCAGCTTATCGCCAAGTTTATAGTACGTTGCGCTGTATACGAGCAGCAAACCGTAGATGGAGCACACCAGGGCAATGCCCATGGTGACAAAGTCAAAGCTCCGTGGCGCTGCCAGTGTGTTGGAAGTGGTGGGTCGTTTCATGAAAATCTATACAAACCTTTCCGGTAAAATCTTTTGGATGTTCTCTATTATATAATTTATATACGTCCAATTCAAGCGAAACACTATAAAAAGTCTTTGAATTTTTATGGGCGTGTGCTATAATATGGGCGAATGAATTTGCGAACAGAGAGGAAGTGCTTCGTTTGAAAACAGATATCGAGATCGCCCAGGCGGCCAATATGCAGCCGATCGAGCAGGTCGCAGCTTCTCTCGGCATAGAATCAACGGAACTTGAGCCGTACGGGCACTACAAGGCAAAGCTTTCCGATGCTTTGCTTGCCCGTATTTCCGGCAATCAGCCGGGCAAACTCGTGCTGGTCACCGCTGTAAATCCCACACCGGCGGGCGAGGGCAAAACCACCGTGTCCATCGGTCTTGGTCAGGCGATGGCTAAAATCGGCAAAAAGGCGGTTACGGCGCTTCGCGAGCCGAGTCTCGGCCCTGTGTTCGGCATTAAAGGCGGCGCGGCCGGCGGCGGTTATTCACAGGCGGTGCCGATGGAAGACATCAACCTCCATTTTACCGGCGACATGCACGCCATCACCAGCGCCAATAACCTGATGTGCGCGATTTTGGATAACCACATTCAGCAGGGCAACGCGCTTTCGATCGATCCGCGCCGCGTAATGGTCAAGCGCTGCCTGGATATTAACGACCGCGTGCTGCGCAATATTATCGTTGGGCTTGGCGGCACGATGAACGGCGTGGTGCGCGAGGATCATTTTGTGATCACTGTGGCCAGTGAGGTCATGGCGATTTTGTGTTTGGCAAACGATTTGTTTGACTTAAAAAAACGCCTCGGCAATATTCTTGTGGCCTATACTTATGACGGAAAACCCGTTTACTGCCGCGACATTCAGGCCGACGGCGCCATGACCGTTTTGCTGAAAGACGCCATTAAGCCGAACCTGGTGCAAACGCTGGAAAATACGCCGGTCATTATGCACGGCGGGCCGTTTGCGAACATTGCGCACGGCTGCAACAGCGTGCGCGCCACAAAGGCAGCTATGCAGCTTGGGGATTACTGCATTACGGAGGCCGGCTTTGGTTCCGACCTCGGCGCCGAAAAGTTTCTCAACATCAAGTGCCGCAGCGCCGGCATTCAGCCGTCGTGCATCGTACTGGTGGCTACCGTGCGTGCGCTGAAGTATAACGGCGGCGTTGCCAAGGAAGACCTGGCCAAAGAAAACCTGCAGGCGCTTGCCGCCGGTTCGGTCAACCTTGCGGCGCATATTGAAAATCTGCAGAAATACGGTGTACCGGTCGTGGTCGCGCTGAACCATTTTTATGCAGATACGGCGGCAGAGGTCGACTTTGTGCGTTCGTTCTGCGCAGCGCGCGGCGTGGCGTTTTCCGTGACCAAGTGCTTTGCCGAGGGCGGCAGCGGTTCGACAGATCTGGCAGAAAAGGTCGTGGCTGCCTGTGCGCAGGAGAGCCATTTCCGTTTCCTTTATGATCTCGATCGCCCGTTGGAGGAAAAGATCGAAACGATCGCGCGCGAGATCTATGGCGCCGACGGTGTGGATTACACGGCTCAGGCAAAAAAAGATCTGGCGGCTTTAAAGGAACTTGGTGTCTGCGATCTGCCGGTTTGTATGGCCAAAACGCAGTACAGCCTGTCGGACGACCCGAAAAAACTCGGCCGTCCGTCCGATTTCCGCATCACCGTTGTTTCGGCCGAGGTCTCGAACGGCGCAGGGTTTATCGTCTGCCGCACCGGCAAGATCATGACCATGCCGGGCCTTTCCAAAAAGCCGGCTGCGTATTCGATCGGCATTGATGAAAACGGCAACACGGTGGGGCTGTTCTGATGCAGTGTTTTGTATCGCATAGCCGGGCAGAGACGGTGCGTTTTGCCGCAGATTTCGTGCAAAAGCTGCCGCCGGGCACCGTTGTGGCGTTTCTCGGCGGTCTCGGCATGGGCAAAACGGCGTTTGTGGAAGGAATGGCGCAGGGGCTTAGCCTGCAGTGCGAGGTCACTTCGCCGACCTTTGCCATTGTCAATGAGTACCGCGGACAGGGCACCGTGCTCTATCATTTTGATATGTACCGGGTCGACAGCTGGGACGATCTCTACACCACCGGCTATTTCGACTGCGTACAAAGCGGCGCCTACGTTGCCGTAGAGTGGAGCGAAAATATTTACGGCGCTTTGGAAGACGATGCCGTTATGGTTGAACTGGAGCGCCTGGGCGAAAACGACCGCCGCATTACGATCTACAGAAAAGGAGATGGCCGTCTTGATTCTCGGGATTGATTCCTGTTCGGTCACTGCCGCCGCAGCATTGGCAGACGGCGGCCGTGTTCTGGCAGAGTCATTTGAAAATTCTGGACTGACGCACAGCGAAACGCTGCTGCCGCTGATTTTGTCTACGGTGGAAAAAGCGGGCAAAACGCTTGCCGATATTGACGAGATCGCCATCACTTCCGGTCCCGGTTCGTTTACCGGACTGCGCATCGGCATTGCAACGGCAAAGGGTCTTGCTTTTGCACGCAGTCTGCCGTGTGTCGGTGTGTCCTCGCTGGAGGCAGCTGCCTGCAATTTTCTGGACATGGACTGCACGGTCTGCGTCTGTATGGATGCCCGCCGCCAACAGTTTTATAATGCCGTGTTTAAAACGGAAAATGGTGTGCTGCACCGATTGATGCCTGATCGAGCCATAAGCGCCGAAGCGCTTGAAAAAGAGCTGCAGGATGCCGGGCAGCATGTGATTCTGGCCGGTGACGGGGCAAAGCTTGCGCTTTCGCTTTTGCAGGCGGCGCCTGTAACGCTTTGCGCGCCGGAAAAAATGTATCCGCTGGGCAGCGGCGTGCTGCACGCTGCGCAGGGCAAAAAACGCGTGGCGCCGGAAGCGCTCGTGCCGGTCTACCTGCGGCCGAGCCAGGCGGAACGCGAACTGAAATTAAAGAGGAGCTGAAAAAATGATCGCTATTGCAAGTGACCACGCGGGATATCCGCTCAAAGAGGAAATCAAAAAATATCTGGATGAACAGGGCATTGCCTATAAGGATTGCGGTGCGTATTCAGCCGAGAGCTGCGACTATGCCGTCAACGCGCAAAAAGCGTGCGATCTGGTCGCTTCGGGTCAGTGTGAAAAAGCCATTTTGTGCTGCGGCACCGGTATCGGCATCTCCATGGCCGCCAATAAGGTAAAAGGCATTCGCGCCGCATGCTGCAGCGATTATTTCAGCGCCAAGTATACGCGCCTGCATAACGATGCAAACGCCATTTGTCTGGGTGCGCGTGTTGTCGGTGCGGGTCTTGCGCTCGAACTGGTCGACGTGTTTTTGCACACGCCGTTTGAGGGCGGCCGTCACCAGCGCCGCGTGGACCAGATCACAGCCATTGAAAACGGTGAAAAGCTGTATTAATAAAAACGTATTCTTGCGTCTTTCCGGCGAAAAGCATAAAAGGCGTTTCGCTCCGTGTAAAAAGCAGATGATACCGCTTTTATAGGTGTTGTCTGCTTTTCATTTATAAATTTTTTCGCTTGGCAAAGTGCACGCTTTCTATTAAATCCGCGTGTTAGTCCGAAAAGCGGCTTGGTTTTGCGCTTCACAATAGCCGCGGCAAATTCAGGTACAGGGTGGGTAAAACCATGATCGATAAAATGCTCGTAAGGGGCGCAAAAGTGCACAATCTGAAAAATATAGACGTGGACATTCCTTTGCACAAAATCGTCGCGATCGCCGGCGTCTCCGGCTCGGGAAAATCCTCGCTGGCGCTTGGCGTGCTGTATGCAGAAGGCTCCAGGCGGTATTTGGAGGCGTTGTCGACCTATACGCGCAGAAGAATGACGCAGGCGTCTAAGGCTGCTGTGGACGAGGTGCTGTATGTACCTGCAGCGCTGGCACTGCACCAAAGGCCGGCTGTGCCGGGTATCCGCAGCACGTTCGGCACCGGAACGGAACTGCTGAACAGTCTGCGTCTGATGTATTCCCGCCTTGCCAGCCACCGTTGTCCGAACGGTCACTATTTAAAACCGTCGCTGGCGGTCGCAGCCGGGAAGGAACTGGTCTGCCCGCAGTGCGGCGTGCATTTTTATGCGCCGTCTGCCGAAGAGCTGGCGTTCAATTCACAGGGCGCCTGCCCGACCTGCAGCGGTACGGGAAGCGTGCGTACGGTAAATATGGATGCGCTTGTGCCGGACGATTCGCTCACCATCGACGAGGGTGCAGTCGCACCGTGGAACAGCCTGATGTGGTCGCTGATGACCGATGTCTGCCGCGAAATGGGTGTGCGTACGGACATTCCGTTTCGTGCGCTTACCGAACAGGAAAAAGAGATCGTTTACCACGGCCCGGCCGTGAAAAAGCATATTCTTTACAAAGCCAAAAATTCCAACCAGGCTGCGGAACTGGATTTCACCTACTTTAATGCGGTTTACACAGTGGAAAACGCGCTGGCAAAAGTCAAAGATGAAAAGGGCATGAAACGGGTGGAAAAATTTCTGAAAGAAGACGTTTGCCCGGCGTGCGGCGGGACACGCCTTTCTGAAGCGGCTCGCTATCCGAAACTGCGCGGCATCTCGCTAGATGAAGCTTGCAAAATGCCCCTGTCAGAACTGGTTTCCTGGGTGCAGGGTGTGCCCGGATCGCTGGACAAAGAAATACGCCCTATGGCGCAAAGCATCTGCGAAGCGTTTATAAACACTGCCCGGCGGCTGATAGACCTGGGGCTTGGCTATTTGTCACTGGACCGCTCGTCCGCCACGCTTTCCACAGGGGAACGGCAGCGTATGCAGCTTGCCCGTGCGGTGCGCAACCGTACGACCGGGGTCTTGTATGTGCTGGACGAGCCTTCGATCGGGCTGCACCCGGCCAATATCGTTGGGCTGAACGGTGTGATGCACGATCTGGTTGCCGACGGCAATTCGGTGATCCTGGTTGACCACGATGCGCAGATCTTGAAAGAGGCGGACTGGCTGATCGAAATGGGCCCGCAGGCAGGCGCAGCGGGCGGCTATGTTATGGCGGCGGGAACAGTGGATTCCATTGTACAGGATCCGGCTTCGCAGATCGGCCCGTTTTTGTCCGGAAATACACAAACGAAACTGCGAAAAACGTTGCAGCCCAGTGCGGTTTTTGCCGGCGGCGCACTGCATTTGTCCACGGCAAAGCTGCACACCGTTTTGCCGCTCACGGTCGATTTCCCGAAAGGGCGCCTAACAGTGGTCACCGGTGTGTCCGGCTCCGGAAAAACGACCATGGTTTTGGAAAGCCTGGTCCCGGCACTTGAAGCCCTAACAAACGGCCGCAAATTGCCGCCGCATATCCGTGAGATTCGGGCGCAGGGTATACAGCATGTGAAGCTGATCGACGCAACGCCTATCGGCGTAAATGTGCGCTCTACCGTAGCCACTTATGCAGGCGTGCACGACGAACTGCGAAAACTCTATGCTAAGTCAGCCGTTGCCAAAGAAAAAGGACTGAAAGCAGGCGCTTTTTCTTACAATACCGGCAGTCTGCGCTGCCCCGGGTGCGATGGTACAGGCATTGTGAGTTTGGATGTGCAGTTTTTGCCGGATGTGCATATCCCGTGCCCGGATTGCCGCGGTTCACGGTATGCACAGGCGGCGTATGACATAAAACTGACGAACAGCGCCGGAGAAGCCTGTTCCTTGCCGGAACTGATGGATATGGACATAAACACTGCCGCAGCATTTTGCTGTGATATGCGCGCAGTCAGCCAGAAGCTGCAGGTTTTGCAGCAGCTGGGGCTGGGCTATTTAACGCTGGGTGAAGAAACGCCGGGGCTTTCCGGCGGCGAGGCGCAAAGACTGAAACTGGCCGGCGAGATCGGGAAAACGCAGACAGATTCCGTGTTTGTGTTTGATGAGCCCAGCATCGGCCTGCATCCGCTGGACGTTCAGGTTTTGCTTGGCGTGTTTCAGAAATTGCTCGATAACGGGGCGACGGTCATTGTTATTGAGCACGACCTGGACATCATCCGCAATGCAGATTATGTGGTCGATATGGGGCCCGGAGGCGGAAACAACGGCGGCCGGATCGTTGCGGCCGGTACGCCGCAGGAAGTTCGCGCCAATAAAAACAGTATTACAGGTAAATACTTATAAAAATGAGCCGCACGGAATTCCGTGCGGCTCTTGTTAAATATTAGGGGGAGGTTTTTGTATTTACAGCTCCACTTTCTGCGGCATGCCGCCGTTTTCTCTGGAACGGTCGGCCAGGTATACGCACAGGTGGCCGGCTACGCTGTCAAAAATGGAGGTGCAGGCCAGGCTGGTGTCCTCGCCGCGTACAAAGTTGACAAAGTCCGCTGCCAGGCGTTCATCGCCGCCGCCGTGGCCGCCGTATGCGCCCACCATGTCGCCGTGCACGTTTAAATCGACCTCTTCCACACGGCACTCTTTGCCGGGCGAGGGGTCAATGGTGGAGACGTAAAACTTGCTCTCCTCAAAATTGCCGTAAATTTCGCCTTTTGTGCCAATAATATGAATGCGGCGCAGCGGAGCAGAGGAACCGCCCACCATGTTGTGGGTGCCGGTCGCGCCGCTTGCGAAGTTCACCAAAACGCTTTGGTGGTCCACCACATTGTTGTCGCACTTGTAAATGCAGCGCGCATAGGGCGAATCGCCTTTGAGCAGGTCGATTTTGTCTTCGATCGTGGGGTTCTCTTTGTCCTCCAGTGCAGACCAGACGTAGAACGACCAGCGATCCGGGTGATCTATGTAAAGGCGCTTTGCCGAATAGCGGCAGGTGTCTACCAGCGGACAGTCCACCATGCAGCGTGTGCCGGCCTCTTTCGGCGCGTTTTCGGGTTTAAACTGGAATTTGCTGCCGAACGAGCAAACAGCCGTGGGCTTGGTGTCGCTCATCATCCACATCATAATGTCAATATCGTGGCAGCACTTGGCAAGCAGCATCGAGGTGTGGCACTTGTCGGAATTGGCCCATTTGCCGCGGATGTAGGAAGTGGAAAGATGGTGGTACGAGACATGTTCGCTTGTCTGGATGTTGATGATGTCGCCGATTTCACCGCGCACGACCCTTTCTTTGATGCCGTAGTAAAATGGCGTGTAGCGCAGCACATGGCAGATCATGACTTTTGCATGGTTCTTTTTGGCGCAGGCAACGATTTGGTTCATCTCTTCTTCGTTCACGGCAAACGGCTTTTCCAGCAGCATGTCGTACCCGGCGTCCAAAAGCGGCAGTGCGGTCTCCAGGTGCTGTTCGTCCATCGTGCCGTTGATGATGGCATCGGCAAATTTCGGCGCTTTGGCTAGCTCCTGCGCCGTTTCAAAGCAGTTTTCAGCCGGGAAACGGAACATCTCCATCGCTTTTTTGCGGCGGATGGGGTCAGGGTCGGCCACGCCGACGATCTGCAGCTTGTCCGGGTCGGTCAGTGCCAGCTGACTGTAAACAAATGCGCGGTGGCCGGCGCCAACAATGATTGCACTTACAGGCTTTCTTTCCATAAAAGCGTACCTCGGTTCTTATTTTTTTATACATTATAGTCGCATTCTTTAAATAGTCAATACTTTTTCGGGCATTTTTGTCTTATATTTGGTTGACAGGCTTGCCTGTGCAATTATATAATTGTACATATTAAATTTTATGACGCAGAGGACATTATGAAAAAACTGCTTGTTTATTTAAAAAACTATAAAGGGGAGTCCGTTTGTGCGCCGCTTTTTAAACTGCTTGAAGCGGTGTTTGAACTGATCGTTCCGCTGATCGTGGCCAGCATCATTGACCGCGGCATTGCAGACGGCGACCGTGCCTACATTGTGCAGATGTGCCTTGTGCTGGTCGGGCTTGGTGTGGTCGGCATGGTCAGCGCCATTACGGCGCAGTATTTTGCCGCCAAAGCTGCTGCCGGGTTCGGCCGCGAACTGCGCCACGACCTGTTCGACAAAATCAGCTGCCTTTCGTTTGCACAGATCGACGCGTTTTCGACCTCCAGCCTGATCACGCGCATTACAAGTGACGTCAATCAGGTGCAGTCCGGCGTGAACCTTGTGCTGCGTCTTTTTATGCGCAGCCCGTTTATCGTCGGCGGTGCTGTTGTTATGGCGTTTGTGCTGGACAGCTGCGCCGGCCTTATTTTTGCCGGCGTGGTGGCCATGCTTTGTGTGGTCATTTTCGGCATTATGGCGGCAACGATGCCGCGCTATAAAAAAATCCAGTCCGCGCTGGACGGACTTACAAAAATGACGCGCGAAAATCTGACCGGTGCCCGTGTGATCCGTGCGTTTTGTGCCGAAGAGCGCGAGCAGTCCCGGTTTATCGCGCAAAACAATTTGCTGAACACGCTGCAAAAAGCGACTGGCCGTATTTCGGCGCTTTTGAACCCCGTTACCCTCGTTATTATCAACGTGGGTATTGTGCTTTTGATCGAATACGGCGCTTTTCGCGTAGATACCGGCGCGCTCAGCCAGGGTCAGGTCGTTGCGCTTTACAACTACATGAGCCAGATCCTGATCGAGCTTTTGAAGCTTGCCAATCTGATCATAACGGTCACCAAGTCGTTTGCCAGCGCCGGGCGTATCACAGCGGTTTTATCGGCCGATACCCAGGTGCGCCTGACTTCCGATAAATCGTCAAAAGACGACTTTGCCGTTTCGTTTTCACATGTGTCTTTTTCCTACCATACGACCGGCAAGGCGGCGCTCAGCGACATCAGCTTTACGGCCGGACCGGGCGAGGTCATCGGCGTGATCGGCTCGACCGGCTCAGGCAAATCCACGCTGGTCAATCTGATCCCGCGCTTTTATGATGCGCAGTCCGGCCGCATTACGCTGTTTGGGCGCGAAATAACCTCCTATACGCGCAGTGAGCTGAAAAAACTGATCGGCGTCGTGCCACAGAAGGCTGTGCTGTTTCAGGGGACGATCGCCGACAATCTGCGCTGGGCAGATGAAAAGGCCGATGAGGCTGCTATGACGGCTGCCGTGCAGGCCGCACAGGCACAGGATGTGGTGGACTCCAAGGGCGGGCTCGATGCACAGGTCGAGCAGGAGGGCCGCAACTTTTCCGGCGGGCAGCGTCAGCGCCTTTCCATTGCCCGGGCACTGACCGGCAGACCGCCGGTGCTGATTTTGGACGACAGTGCTTCGGCGCTTGACTTTGCGACTGAAAAGCGCCTGCGCGGTGCGATCCGCAATCTGCCGTACCATCCGGTCGTGTTCATGGTGTCGCAGCGCTCTTCTACGGTCATGCACGCCGACAAGATCATTGTGCTTGATGAGGGGCGCGCCGTCGGCATCGGTACGCACGACGAGCTGATGCGCACCTGCGGCGTTTACCGCGAAATCTACGATTCACAGTTTAAGGGGGGAGAGGCATGAAAAAAACTTCCCGTTCCGATACGGTAAAGCGCGTGCTGCGTCTGGCCGGCCATTACCGCCTGCAGGTCGCAAGTGTGCTGCTCTTTTCCGCACTCAGCGTTGTGTCCAGCCTCTGCATCCCGGTCTTGGTCGGCGATGCGATCGACCTGATCCTGGGCCCCGGCCAGGTGGATTTTGCCGGCATAGCGAAAATCATTGCCAAAGTCTGTGTGCTGATCGCCCTTGGCGCTGTGTCGCAGTGGGTCATGAACGTGGCCTCCAACAAAATCACGTTCGGCGTGATCCGCGACATGCGCGAGCAGGCGTTTGTCAAGCTGAACAAGCTGCCGTTTTCCTATTTGGACGGCCACAGCAGCGGCGACATCGTTTCGCGCGTCATCGCGGATGTGGATCAGTTTGCAGACGGCCTTTTGATGGGCTTTTCTCAGTTCTTTACCGGTGTTATGACGATT
The DNA here is from genome assembly GCA_900546735.1 of uncultured Oscillospiraceae bacterium. Classification (GTDB taxonomy): domain Bacteria; phylum Bacillota; class Clostridia; order Oscillospirales; family Acutalibacteraceae; genus Scybalenecus; species Scybalenecus merdavium. The sequence goes on along the minus strand of URDW01000041.1, from coordinate 2,016 downwards.
GCCGGCACGTTGATTTTTATGCTGACGATCAACGTCTATATGGCGCTGGCTGTGGTGTTCATCACACCGCTTTCGATTTTTGTGGCGCGCTTTATTGCCAAGAAAACGTATAAAATGTTCCGCCTGCAGTCGGAAGTGCGCGGCGAGCAGACGGCATTTATTAATGAAATGGTCTCCAACTCCAAAGTCGTAACGGCGTTTGACCGCCGCAGCGAAAACATGTCGCGCTTTGATCAGATCAACAATAAGCTGGCCGATTATTCTTTAAAGGCAACGTTTTTCTCATCGATCACCAATCCGGCCACACGTTTTGTGAACAGCGTTGTGTATGCCGTTGTCGCCCTGATCGGTGCGCTGTTGTGCGTGATGACCGGCGGTGCGTTCAGCGTGGGCATGCTTTCTGCTTTTTTAAGCTACGCCAATCAGTATACAAAGCCGTTTAATGAGATCAGTTCGGTGATCACAGAGCTGCAAAACGCGGTGGCCTGTGCCGCGCGTCTTTTTGCACTGCTCGATACGCCGGAAGTTACGCCCGATGCGCCGGATGCAAAAACACTTTCGGGGGCAGACGGAGGTGTGGAATTCGCCGACGTCTCTTTTTCCTATACGCCTGAAAAGCCGCTGATCCGCCATTTCAATTTAAAGGTGGAACCGGGTCTGCGCGTTGCTATCGTCGGGCCGACCGGGTGCGGCAAGACAACGCTGATCAATCTATTAATGCGTTTTTATGATGTGGACAGCGGCCGTATTTTGGTGGACGATATCGTTACGACCGATATGACACGCCGCAGCCTGCGCAGCAATTTCGGCATGGTTTTGCAGGACACATGGCTGAAAAGCGCCACGGTGCGCGAGAACATCCGGCTGTCTAAAGAAGACGCGACCGACGAGGAAGTGGTTTTGGCCGCAAAGGCTGCGCACGCCCATGCGTTTATTGAACGTCTACCTGCGGGGTACGACACGGTGATCGGCGAGGATGGCTCCAATCTTTCGCAGGGCGAAAAGCAGCTGCTTTGTATTGCGCGTCTGATGCTGGCGCTGCCGCCGATGCTGATTCTGGACGAAGCCACATCGTCGATCGATACGCGCACGGAACTGAAGATCCAAAACGCTTTTGCCAAAATGATGCGCGGGCGCACCTCCTTTATTGTGGCGCACCGCCTGTCCACGATCAAAGAGGCCGACGTGATCATTGCCATGAAAGACGGCCGCATCGTGGAGACGGGCACGCACAGCGAACTGATGCAAAAAGGCGGCTTTTACAGCCGGCTCTACAATGCACAGTTTGAAGAGTAAATGCGTTTGCTGTAAGATAAAGAGGAGCGGCTTTTGCCGGTTATGTGATGAAACTGCATTATAAAGGAAAATTTGACATGAACGAGGACTCGCTGCCGCAAAAACCGCATCCTGCGGGATTTGTCCCGTTTAAAGAAGCCGCCGACATGAAGGCGCTTAGCCGCATTACCCTGGGTTTCGGCCTTGGGTTGTTTGCGCTGTTCGGTGCGGTCGTGCTTTTTCGCTACTGGGGCAAGCTCAGCATGGCAAGCGTTATTCCGTTTTATTTTGGACTTTTATGTTCCATTTTTACGGCGCTGCCGCATGAGCTGCTGCACGCTGTGTGTTTTAAAAAAGATGTTTATCTGTATACCTGCCTGCGCCAGGGCATGCTGTTTGTGGTGGGTACGGAATCCATGTCAAAGGCCAGGTTCATCTTTTTGTCACTGCTGCCGAATGTGGTGTTCGGTTTTGTTCCGTATCTGATAGGCGTTATCACGGCAGACCATTTGTTCTGGACTTCTTTTGGTCTTGCCTGCATCGTCATGGGTGCCGGCGATTATTACAATGCTTTCAATGCTTTGGTGCAAATGCCGCGCGGCGCACGCACCTACATGTCGGGTCTGCATTCTTTCTGGTATATGCCGTAATGGTCGAGTAATCAAAAAATGTGTGCATTTGCACTGTTTTATGCTGTCTCTTATACACATCTCCGAGCCCACGAGACACTGAGCGATCTCG
>URDW01000040.1 GCA_900546735.1 uncultured Oscillospiraceae bacterium | reverse complement strand
AGATCGCTCAGTGTCTCGTGGGCTCGGAGATGTGTATAAGAGACAGGTTTTTACATTATTTTTCCAAAATCAGGGCGACCGCATGGGCGGCAATGCCCTGCCCTGCGCCGGTGAAGCCGAGCCATTCCTCGGTAGTGGCCTTTACACTGACACGGTCGAGCGCCACGCCGCAGGCGGCGGCGATATTTTGACGCATTTTCAAAATATGCGGCGCAAGCTTCGGCGCCTGTGCCAAAACGGTGGCGTCGATGTTACCGATCGTATAACCATGCTCTTTTAAAAGCGCTACACTGCCGGCCAGCAGTTTCAGGCTGTCGGCGTCTTTCCATTTGGGGTCACTGTCCGGGAAATGGGTGCCGATGTCGCCGAGCGCCGCCGCGCCGAGCAGTGCGTCCGTAACCGCGTGCAAAAGCACATCTGCATCCGAATGCCCGAGCAGACCGCGCGGATTTTCGATCTTCACGCCGCCCAAAATCAAATCTCTGCCTTCCATCAGGCGGTGCACATCATAGCCGTGGCCGATCCTCATTTGTCTTCACCCCGCATTTTTAAAATGGCTTCGCCGAGCGCCAGATCGCCCGGTGTTGTGATTTTAATGTTTTCATAGTCGCCTTGCGTGATCTTTACCTTGTGCCCGACCGCCTCCACAAGCATGCAGTCATCTGTCGCCTGCAATCCGGTGCTTTCCGCATGGGCGCAGGCAGATTTATAAAGGTCAAAGGCAAAGATCTGCGGCGTGTGCACGCTGATCAGCCGGCTTCTGTCCGGTGTGGAGACCACATTCATTTCGCCGTCTACGACCTTGATCGTGTCTTTCACAAACACACCGGCCGCCGCAGCGCCGAACCGCACAGCGTCTGCCAGCGTGCTTTGCAGCAGTGCCTGTGTTACAAACGGCCGCGCGCCGTCATGGATGGCGATATAGTCGCAGTGCCCAATGGCCGCCACAGCGTTTGCAACGCTTTGCTGGCGCGTTTCACCGCCGGTGACATAAAGGATGTCCGCGCCGTCAAAAACCCGGCGGAAAAACGGTTCTTCGGTCTTTTTGCAAACGAGCACGACCGACGTAACGTCCGGGCACTGCAGAAACGGCCGGACGCTGTGCCAAATGACCGGCCGGCCGCCAAGGTCGAGCAGCACCTTGTTTTCACGGCGCTTCATACGCGTGCCGCTGCCGGCGGCTAAGATCACTGCGGTAACATTCATTGCTTTTTCAGCCTTTCTGCCTCTTCGAGCGTAGGGGTCACGAAAAGGGTTTTATAATCAGTATAGATGACCTTGCCAGGCTTTGCGCCGGAAGGCTTTTTGACGTTTCTGACCGCGGTGTAGTCGACTGCCACATTGGAGGAGCTGCTGCCCTTCGAATGAAAAGCGGCAAGCACTGCGGCGTCGTGCAGCGCCTGTTCGCTTGGCGAAACACCGCCGGTCTGCAAAATCACATGGCTGCCGGGAAAATCTTTGGTGTGCAGCCAAATGTCGTTTTTACGCGCCTCTTTCAGCGTTAAACGGTCATTCTGCACGTTATTGCGCCCGACCAGCACCGTCAGGCCGCCGTCACAGACAAACTGCAGCGGACCAAGCGGTTTCGGCGCTTTTTCGCGTGCGTTTTTTCGCTTTAAAAAGCCGCCGTCTGCCAGTTCACGCCGGATAGCCGAAATGTCGCTGCCGCTTTCGGCGCGCTCGATCTCATCCAGCACCGTTTCCAGGTAATCGGCCTCATCGTGCGCGTCGCGGATGAAACCGGTCAGCATCTTCTCAGCCACCTGCTTTTTGCGGTATTCCTTGTAATACTTCTGCGCATTTTGCGCCGGCGTCAGCGCTGGGTCGGCCGGAATGCGCACCGGCTCGCCGGTATAAAAATCCTGCAGGTCATAAAAAAGCGAGCCCTTTTGCAGGTTATACATATTGGCGCTGATCAGATCGCCCCAAAGGCGCAGCCGGTCCTTGTCGGCGCAGTCGGCCAGTTCTTTTTCGCGGTTCAGCGCCTTGCGGTGCGCGCGCTCACAAAGGCTGGTCACATGCACAAAAAGGTCATGGGCACGCTGGCGCGTGCGGGCGCGGCGTTCGCGCTCAAAGTAATAAAAATCCAGCAGTTCGCTGAACGTGTCATACGTTTTCATCTGCACCAGGTCGCCGTACTGGCGCACCGGCAAAAATGTAAAGTCAAACGCACGTTCGTTTTCAAGCAGGACGAACGGCTGCGGATGACTTGCGTATTCCAAAAGCTCGCGCACGGTAAGACCGCCGGCGAACTCGCGCGCAACGACCGGCGAAATACCCATAATGACGTCCATTGCCGCTTTAGCCGGCGGTTTTTGGGAAGCGTCCAGCGCCGCCTGCACCGTTTGTGCCGGCGTATGGAAAATATCCATTTTATCCTGCCCGGGCGGATAAATGTATTTTTCACCCGGCAGCACCTGGCGCACCGAAGAAGTCGTAAAATCAATGCGCTTAATGGCGTCTACGATCTTACCGTCCTGCACCAGGATCAGGTTGCTGCGCCGCCCCATGATCTCCGCGATCAGGCTGTAGGTGACCTCGTCGCCCAGGTCGTCCGTAGCCGAAAAAACGAATTGCGCAATGCGTTCCAGCGCCACACGCCGGATCTCGATCAGGCGGGCCGCCGAAAGGCGCTTGCGCAGCAGCATGCAAAACATCGGCGGCTTATCCGGATTTTCCGGCGGCATATTCGTAATATGCACGCGCGCGCCATCTGCCCGGGCGCTTAAAAACAGGCGCTTTACACCCGAGGTGGTGCGAAACGCAAAAACAAGCTCATCCCGGGACGGCTGGTAGATTTTTTCCACGCGGCAGCCGACAAGCGCCTGCGACAGCTCGTCGGTCAAGCATTTTAAAAAGATTCCGTCAAGCGCCATAGCTTACACCGTTTGGACCGCATTGGGCTGGTCAAATGTTAAAAACTGCACGTCTGTAAAAATAGAAGTCATTTTTCGCAGCGCCGTCACAGCCGGCAGGTACTCCGTCTCATAATGCCCAGCCGAGATCACGGCAAAACCGTTTTCTGCCGCATCGAGCATTTCATGGTATTTCATGTCGCCGGTCAGGTATACATCGGCGCCCCATTCCTGTGCCGCAGCGATAAACGCATTGTCCCCGGCGCCTGAACAGACGGCCACCTTCTGCACCGAGCGCTCTGCACCCGCCCAGCGGATGCCGTGCACATGCAAAGTATCGGCCACATGTTTGACAAACGCCAGCAGACTGACCGGCGCTTTCGTTTCGGCAAATGTCAGAAAGCCGTCGTCGCCGCGGCCGAGTTTCGTAAGCCCCAGCAGTGAAAGCAGCGTGTCATTAATGCCGCCCTCGGCCTTGTCCAGACAGGTGTGGCAGCTGATCACGGCAATGCCGTTTTGCACACAGTCATAAACAGGCGTGCCGGCCGTGACCGTTTTGATGCCGGAAAAAATCAGCGGATGGTGCGAAAGGATAAGCTGCGCGCCGTTTTCAGCGGCAAAAGAGACGCACTCCTTCGTCACATCCAGGGTAAGCACCGCTTTTTTTACCTCTTTTTTCCATTCGCCCACCAGAAAACCGCTGTTGTCCCACGGCTCCTGCGTGGCAAACGAAAACTGCCGGTCCAGGCAGTCGTAAATATTTTTAACCGTTGTCATAATGTTCCTCGATCCACTCTATGCAGGCACTGCACCCGCCGCCGCTTTTTTGCTTGTTTTTCAAATAATGCAAAAGATGCAGCAGATAACCGCGCACCGGCGGCTCGTGCAGTGTGTTTTCATCAATATTAAAAAGGTAAGTTTCGAGCTCTGAAACAGGCTGCGCACGGCCGGTATAGACCGCGTCGAACACATTGTAAAAATGTTTGCCCTCCTGTACAAAAACACGTTTCTTTACCGAAAAGCCGTTTGCAAAAAGGTAGTGTGCCAGCACCTCGGTGTGCGTCATCGGCTGAAAAACGAAATGCAGCCCATCGTCTTGCAGCGGGAACGGACACTGCTGCAGCAGGCGCACGATCAGCTCGCCGCCCATGCCGGCAAACACAAAGTCCTGTGCCTCGCCCGGTGCAAAAGCCGCAAGCCCGTCGCTTAAACGGCAGTCGATGCAATCGGAAAGACCGGCAGAAACCACATTGGCCTTTGCGCTTGCCAGCGGCCCGGGGCGCACATCAGACGCAATGACGCGGCGGCTGACCCCATTTTGCACAAGATAGACGGCCAGATGTGCGTGATCACACCCAATATCAGCAACAGCAGAGCCGTTTCTCACAAGCTCTGCCGCTGCCATTAACCGTTTTGGAAGCAATTTATGCTTCATTTTTCGCAAGAAAATCGTTGATCTTCTGCACAAGCACATCTGCGTCTGTGCCGTGCACCATGCAGGCCTCTTCAATGCTTTCGCCGCGCGATGCGGGACAACCGAGGCAGTGCATGCCCATCTCTATAAAAAACGGCGCAGTGTCCGGCGCATGGTCAAGGATCTCGCCAATGATCGTTTCTTTTGTGACAGTCATGTTTTTTCCTTCTTTCTGCATAAAGCTTTTGTCGCTATCATTATAGTACGAAAATCTTTGTTTTTCAAGGCGTAAATTTTGGCGGGCAAAAATCAGGCCAGATCCAGCAGATGGCAAAGCGCAAAGGCGACACCGTCTGCATTGTTGGAGCGCGTTACAAAACGCGCGGCAGACTGCACGGCAGGCACGGCGTTGCCCATGGCCACACTGTTTTCAAAAGACGACAGCATTTCCAAATCGTTGTGGTCATCCCCGAAAACAGCCGCCTCACTTCGCGACAGGTGCAGCCGGCTGCAAAGCTGTTTTACGCCGTTTGCCTTACCGGCTTCTTTTGGAACGATCTGCACGACACGACCGCCGTCCGTAAGCCAAAAATGCGCCTGCGCGCGACAGACTGTTTCCAGCTGCTGTACAAGTTCCAGCGGCAAGCAGCGCTTGGCATCGACTAAATTGTTATAAAAGACGAGTATTTTCAAGACCCGGTCAAACGGTGCACCAAAAAGCGGGCACACGTCCTTTGGCTGAATGCCCCACGGCGCATAGGCAAAAGCATCGAGCGCATGCAAAAAAGCGTGCGCATTGTCCGGCATCTGCAGCGCAAAATTCACATCGGCAAATGACGGGGCCAAAGCGGCGACATCACAGGCGACCTTTTCAGGCAAATAAAAACAGTCGGTTTGGCCATGCAGCTGCAAGACCGCGCCGTTGCAATATACGCCGCCGTCAAACAACTGCAGAATTTCAGGCGGCCAGCCGAGCATCTTGTCAAGCCTTGGCGGCCGGGCCGTGGCCAAAAACAGGCGTATGCCCTGCGCACGGCAAGCCGAAAGCGCTGCCATATTTGCCTGCGAAATACGCTTGTCATCGTTTAAAAGCGTGCCGTCCAGGTCAAAAAACAGCGCCCGGATCATGGTTCGCCGGCATTATGATGCCGCGCAAGCAGCTGCAAAAACTGTGTTGTGACGGCTGCGCTGGCGCCAAAGCCTTTGGCAATAAAGCCATGGTCGCCGTGCACTTCCACCAACTTGGCATGGGCATAAGCCTGTTCGGCACGGCGCGAATAATCAATTTTGACCAAAACGTCCTCCAGGCCGTGCACAATAAGCACCGGCCCCGAATAGGTGCATATCTGTTCATAAGGATCAAGCGTGCGCGCATCCAGCGCGTACTTTTTGCTCAAATGCACCGAGATAGCATAAAACTTTTCCGGGATCTGCTGCGGGTCAAATCTTGCGGTGATCAGCCGGCCGCGCCGTGCATCATCCGGAATGCAAAGCGCCGGGTAATAGAGCACAAGCGCAGATACATCGGCCGGACGTTTTGCTGCCGCCAGCGCAGAAACCAGACCGCCCTGGCTGCAGCCGGCAAGCACAATACGCTCCTTGTCCACAAACGGCAATGTCTTCACATAGTCAAGCAGTGTAAGCAGATCCTCCGTTTCCGTCAAGACGCTCATGCCCAGGCTGGAACCGGTGCTGACACCGCTGCCGGACATACAAAAGTCAAAGCACACAGCAGCATAGCCCTGTTTCACAAACACGCGTGCATATTGGTATGAGATCATCATATTGCTGGCAAAGCCGTGGCTGACGATCACAGCCGGCAGCCGGCTGTCCGGTGTGTTTTTCGGTTTTAATATATAGCCGCGCAGCTGATTTGCGCCGCTTGAAATTTGAAAAAAGTGCACAACGCCGCCTCCTTTTTTCTTAATTATAACAAAGCTGCCCCGGCGGCACAAGCCTTACAGGCAAAAAGTGTGCAAAAACAGTTTATTTTCAGACGCGGATATGCTACAATTAAGGGCGGTGATACACATGGAAAACAAAAACACAACCACACCGCAGTTTGACGCGATCGCAGGTGAGTCCGAAAGCGGCGTACTGCGTGACCGGGCGACCATTCGCGTGGCGGTCTGTTACATTTTGGAAAACGTGAAAGAAGACCTGACTGCCGACATTATTATTGAAGCAATGACGGCCGGTGAGATCGCTAATTATTATGAAGCGTCGGCCGCCGTAGCCGATTTGATCCAAGACGGGATCATTGACGAGCAAGAGAACGGCACGCTGCATTTGAGCAGCAAGGGCGCAAGCTCCGTGGAATTTTTGGAAGACAGTCTGCCGAAAACCGTGCGCGAAAAAAGCATCGGCGCCGTCATGAAGCTGGCTGCACGGGAAATGTACAAAAAGCAGACACGCTGCACCGTAGAAAAGGCCGAAAACGGATGGCGCGTTATCCTGCACGTCAACGACAAGGAAAATGACTTTATGACGCTGACGCTTTACACCGCCTCCAAAGAGCAGGCTGTCGTCATTCAGGAGAAATTCACAGACGACCCGGTCAAAGTCTACAACAACCTGATCCAGTCTATTTTTTCAAACGAATAATGCGAAAAAACAGCAAAGAAAAACTTTGCTGTTTTATTTTTTCTGCTTTTGCAGCAATTCTTTTGTAAATTGGCGGCTTTTAGCCGTGATCTGTACCCAAGCCGGTGAAAAACCGGATTTTTGCGCGTTGCGGGCAGAAGCGATATTGCTCCACGCACAGCAATAAAACGGCACGCGCCCACGCGCCAGTATTTCCTGCGCCAGGCGGCTGGTCAAAGCGGAAGCAACGCCGCACCGGCGATAAGGCGGCAGCACGTCCACCCCGATCTGCCACATCGTTTCACAGTCAGCCGAAGCGCCGGCCAGACCGATCAGCTGACCGCCGTCAAATGCGCCGACCGCCAGCATATCGAGTGAACTGCGTTCGGCACAAAGGGCATTGCTCCACTGGGGCAAATAGTATGGCGCAAACTGTTCGGGCGTTAAAAGCCGCAGCGTAAAAGCGCAGTTCTGCACGGCAAGGCGCGAAATATCGGGCAAAAAATACTCGGCCATAAAACAGACGCACATGCCGTGCGGCTTTAAAACGGTGTCCAGTTCGTGCAGCGCCGGCATTTCAAAGCCGGCAAACGCAGGCCGCGCATCCAGATAAGCCTGCACTTCCCGGCAGATGGCCGGGGATACCGAAGCGACCACGCCGCTGCCGTATGTGGTCAGATCACAGAAAAACGGCAGATCCAGATAAGCCCGCGCCCCCTGCGCCTTTTGCGAGAGCACCACCTTGTTTTTACCGGACAGGAAATCCTCCGGCGCGCAGCCGCTTTCAAGCGCTGACTGACGCAGTGCGACCTTTAAAACATCTGCATTTGTCATTTTAATACGGTTTGGAAACGTCTACCCAGCCCTGGCTGGCAGAGGCTTTCTCCAGTTCATCGAGCGTCAGGCGCACAGCGCTGCTCGCCGTGCCGGCCGCCGGGTACACAACGTCAAAGCGCTTTAAGGATTCATCCAAATACACCTGCGTGCCCTCGGGGTTGGCAAACGGGCAAACGCCGCCCGGGCGGTAACCGGTGAATTTTTCGATGTCGTCGCCTTTAAGCATAGACGGCTTGCAGCCGAACGCCGCCTTGAATTTGGGGTTATCTGTCTTTACATCGCCGGCCATCACCACGATGATGGCGCTGCTGCCGCGGTAAAAGCTCATAGATTTTGCAATGCAGCACGGCTCGCACCCCAGCGCGGCCGCCGCCTCTTCCACCGTAGCGCTGGAAACGCTCAGTTCTTTGGCACGGTCCTGCAGGCCAAACGCGGCCAGATGATTTTTTACTTTTTCAAAACTCATTTGATTCACCTTTTTGATTTTTTCCGTCAGTGCCTGGATGTTGCGCAGCTCCTTGAAGTCATATGCACCATACAGCCGCTTTTTGACCAGCACATAAAGCAGTGCATGGAATGCGGCAAATACGCCAACGATAAGCACCGCGTAAAGAATTTTATACTTTAGTTCCATATTTCACCAAAAAGAGCGGCGCGCCCGGCGCCGCCCTATTCATTTTACTGCTGTGCAGTGTTCTGCACGGTGTATGCGTGTACACTTAAGCAGCCTGCATCCGGCACAAGACCGGTCAGCACGCCCGGCTGTGTCGCCGGTACGACTTCTACCGCACCGTTTGCCAACATCTCATAGGTAGTTTTATAATTATTGTCAAACGTGTCCGTCAAGTGCTGGTGCACTTCGATCATAGCCTGGTCAGACTCTTCGATCTGCTCACGGTTTTGAATGTTCAGACCCGTCAGACTGATGGCATTCTCGGCGCAGCCGGCCGTGATCTGCTCCCCGCCGCGAAAATCTTTCAGGGCGCTGTAGGCCATGTTGCCCAGTTCCTTAACTGTTGAGAAAACGCAGTTCGTGTTGCCGGAGCAGTCCACTTCCGAGCCGATCACACCGATCGAGAAATCGTAATAGCCGGAAGCGTTGTAAACTGCCGAAGCCGAATCGTTGCCGCCGGTGTAAATCGAGGTGACGCCGGTGTTGAACATTTTTTCGGCAAGACCCTCATAGCGGTTGAGCATGGTAAACGTTGCATCAAAATAATACTCGTTGTCAAACGCCACGCCGGTCTCGTTGCCGTAGGCGTCATAATTGGCCCAGTGCGAAAAACGATAGCCCTCCGGCGCCTCGTCTGCCACAACGCGAACAACGTCACCCTCGGCGTAAGCACCGCTGCCGGTGCCGCCGATCACCTGCACATCAAAAACAGGCACGGGACTTTCCACATAAACGGCCTGCACATCGACCGGTGCAGCCGGCATTTCGATCTGTGTCTGTGCGGCGTGCACGTCGGCAATGTTGACGCCGTCCGAAACCTCCCAATGGTCAAAACGCATGCCGGAGGACGCCGGCTGCGCTTCGATCGTGCAGGATGTGCCCTCAGTAAAATAGCCGCTGCCGCTGCCGTTTTCCACATTCAGGGCATAAGTCGTGCTGTCCGCATCGCGGTATGTAGCCTCTACCGTGCAGGAAGCATCGTTCACGATCAGGGTGATATCTGTGTCACTCGATGAAGTGATGCTGATGCTGCGGTCGCTGACACCTTCGGTATTGCTGGTGCAGACCCATTTGTCGAACACCTTGCCCTCCGGCGCCGGGTCGGCCGTGATCTCAACATTGTCGCCGTCGTAATAATTGCCGCTGCCGCTGCCGTTTACCACTTTGACGGTGAAGATCTCTTCATCCGCGTCAATTTCTTCATAAACGGCTTCCACGGTCATGGAGTAGTCAAAGTCCACATCAGAAGCATCTTCATAAGCATAATCGAGCGTGACCGGCGTGCCAAGCGCATTGGCCGCATACGAAGCGCCCTGCACAAAACCCGCACCGTAATCGGTAGAGGAAGCATCGGAAAGAGAGCCGATGTAACCAAGCTTGGTGTTGCCGCTCATGACCGACATGTAGCCAGCCAAAAAGCCGGACTCAAGCGCGCTGAACGAAACGCTCATAACATTCGACATGCTCTGGTATTCCGTGCTGTCTTCTGCATGCGGGTACGCGTCGAGCAAAATAAAATTGGTGTCCGCATACTGCGGCGCATTTTCGTAAACCGCAACCGCCAGAGCCTCGCCCGGGCACACAATAAACTTTGCACCGTTTTGCACCGCCAGTTCTATGAAAGATGCGTAGACCTCGCTGTCGACCGTGCCGTCTTCCGCCACATCCGGCTGATAATAACGGTAGGTCATGCCCGCCTCCTCGGCGTAGCGTTCCACACCCTCCCAGGCGCTTTGATTAAAGGCGCCGTCGTCAACAGACGCACCGTCTGTCAGCAAAACGATGTCGTACTGCAAACTGCTTTGATTGGTGCAGCCGGCAAAAGCGAACATCGCCGCACAGACGACCACCAAAGCGGTAAGCACTGCAGTCAGTTTTTTCATTAGCTATTCCCCCGTTCGGAAAAATTCACGTTTTAATGATACCACAAAGGTGTATTTTTTTGCAATAGTTTACCAAAATTTATTGAATAAAGCAAGGGAATATTATATAATCAAACGGAAAGAAGGCGGCAAAATGCACATTTACGATACACAGGCACAATTTGTAAAAAGCAAAACCGGCATACGCCCGAACACAGCCGTTGTGCTTGGCAGCGGTCTCGGCGACCTGGCCGAGCAGGCACAGGCGCCCGATGTGATCACATTTGACGAGATCCCCAATTTTCCGGCTGCCACGGCACCGACACACAAGGGTCGCTTTGTTTTCACAAAAGAAGACGGCCGGGAACTGGTTTTTGTGCAGGGCAGGCTGCACCTATACGAGGGGCACACACCGCAGCAGGCAGTAAACCCGATTCGGCTGCTGCACGCGCTCGGCGTGCAAAACGTGATTTTAACGAACGCCGCCGGCGGCATTAACAAAGATTTTTCCTGCGGTGATCTGATGCTGATCGAAGACCACATTTCCCTGTTTGTGCCTTCGCCGCTGATCGGGCCAAACGACGACGCGGTCGGCCCCAGGTTTGCCGACATGAGCGCCTGCTACGACAAAGCGCTTCAAAAGATTTTGTGCGAGACGGCGGCCGAAAACGGCACGGCACTGAAAAAGGGCATTTATGTGCAGCTGACCGGTCCGCAGTTTGAAACGCCGGCCGAGATCTCGCTGCTGCGCCGCCTGGGTGCGGACGCAGTGGGCATGAGCACCGTGATCGAAGCGATCGCCGCGCGCCATGCCGGCATGCGCGTATGCGGTGTATCGTGCATTACGAACCTGGCAAGCGGCATGCTGGCACAGCCGCTTTCCGGCGAAGAAGTGACCGAAACGGCGAACCGGGTCGCCCCCGTTTTCCAAAAACTGATCAGAAAGGCAGCCGTCCGAATCGCCGGCATGACAGAGAGCATATGAAAAACATTGTTTACAAAAACGGCAAAGTCTATATTTTAGACCAAACGAAACTGCCGAATGAAGAAATATACCTGGAAATGCACACCAAAGAGGACTTCTTTGAAGCCATCAAAAAGCTGCAGGTGCGCGGCGCACCGGCGATCGGCATTGCGGCCGCTTACGCCATGGCTGTGATCGACGGCGACAAGGCGGCATTAAAAGCATACCTTGATTCTGCCCGGCCGACGGCCGTGAACCTTTCCTGGGCGACCGGACGCATGCTGGACGCTTACCAAACGGGCAAAAACCTGATCGACGAGGCAAAAGCCATTCAGGCGGAGGACGAGGCTATGTGTCTGCAAATCAGCGAGCACGGCCTTTCCCTGCTGCACGATCACGACGGTATTTTAACGCACTGCAATGCCGGTGCGCTGGCCACCTCTGCCTACGGCACCGGGCTGGGGCCGCTGCTGCTTGGCACCGAACGCGGATACCGGTTTAAAATTTACAGCGACGAAACGCGCCCTCTGCTGCAGGGGGCACGGCTGACAAGCTACGAACTGCAAAAAGCCGGTGCAGACGTAACGCTGATTTGTGACAGCGCAGCCGGGCTTTTGATGAAGCAGGGCAAAATAAACGCGGTGCTGGTTGGTGCAGACCGCATTGCCGCAAACGGCGACACCGCAAACAAAATTGGCACGTCATCCGTGGCAGTACTGGCGCACTACTACCACATTCCGTTTTATGTTTTAGCGCCCTACTCCACGATCGACTTTGCCTGCCCGAGCGGCGACAAGATCATCATTGAAGAGCGCGCGCCGGAGGAAATCAAACAGATGTATTTTGAAAAGCCGACCGCACTGCCCGAAACCAAATGCTTCAACCCGGCGTTTGACGTAACCGACAATGCGCTGATCACCGCCATAATTACAGAAAAGGGCGTTGTGCGCGCACCGTTTTCCAAAAATTTAAGGGGGCTTTACGATTGATCCGCTTTTATAACGGCAAAGTTCTGACCATGCACGGCGATATGGCCGTGACCGACGATGAAGTATGGGTGGACGGCGACAAGATCGCCTATGTCGGCAAGGACTGCACCGGACAGGCCGACCAAGAGATCGACCTGCACGGAAATCTGCTGATGCCGTCGTTTAAAAACGCACATACGCACAGCGCCATGACCTTTTTGCGCTCCTATGCCGACGACCTGCCGCTTGCCAGCTGGCTGAACGACCGCGTATTTCCCATGGAGGCCAGGCTGCGCCCCGGCGACATTGCGCCGCTTTCGGCGCTGGCCTTTGCCGAGTACCTGACCAGCGGCTGCACCGCCTGTTTTGACATGTACTATTTTCAGGAAGAGACGGCGCGTGCCAGTGTAGAAAGCGGCTTTCGCACCGTGTTCACCTGCGGACTCAACAATTTTCAGGAGAGCGTGGAAAAGCTGGAGGAATACTATAACCGCTTTAACCGCTATGACAAGCTGATCGCCTACCGACTGGGCTTTCACGCAGAATATACGACAAGCGGCGAGATCATGCAGGGTGTTGCCGGGCTGGCGCACAAATACGAAGCGCCGGTCTTTATGCACGCCAGCGAAACCAAAAGCGAAGTGGACGACTGCAAAAAACGCTGGGGCAAAACGCCGGCAGCGCTTTTTGAAGATTTGGGGCTTTGGGATTTCGGCGGCGGCGCTTACCACAGCGTTTGGGTTAGCGACGACGACCTGGAGATCTATAAGCGCAAAAACATTTGGGCGGTCATTAATGCCGGTTCCAACTGCAAGCTAGCCAGCGGTGTTGCGCCTGTGCAGAAGATGATGGACATGGGCATTCCGATCGCTGTGGGCACAGACGGCCCGGCTTCCAACAACTGCCTGGATATGTTTAAGGAGATGTTTTTGATCGCCGCATCGCAAAAGCTGCTGCTCCATGACGCAGCCGCCTGCGACGCCGACAAGATCCTGTACGCCGCCACAGCCGGCTCTGCGCACTGCATGGGGCTTGCCGACTGCGACACCATCGCACCGGGCAAGCAGGCCGACCTGATCGTCATTGACCTGCACCGGCCGAACATGCAGCCCATCAACAACATTACAAAAAATCTGGTCTATGCCGGCTCTAAGGAAAATGTAAAAATGACGATGTGCGCCGGCAAGATCCTGTATGAAAACGGCGAATGCAAAACGATCGACACTGAAAAAGTATACCGCGAAGCGCAGGCCGTTATTGACCGCATGCGCTGAAAAATACCCGCTGCAAAAGCAGCGGGTATTTTTACGGGTGCAGCCGTTCGCTGCACGCCAATCTTACTTATAGTTTTTGCAGGCGGATGGTGAGCACATCCGGCGTTTCCTTTTCGCCCCAATAGGATTCCAGTAGACCGGTCACCGAAAAACCGGCGGCAAAACACGGCGACAAAAGGTCTGTGAGCGAACGGTGATAATAGCACTGCTGCACCGGCTGGCCGCTGATCGCCTCGCCGAAATACGCGTGCGGCGCCTTATAGCGATCCGTTAACGTCACAAAGCACGGGTGCTGCGTGGCGAACACAAAAGTGCCGCCGACATCCAGCAAATCGTGCACACCGGACAAAAGCGGCGCAATTTCGGTCATGTCCATAAAAGCCATGTTGCAAACGGCTTTTGTGTACGGCTGTTCACGCCGAAGCGCCGCAACGGACGCAGCGTCGGCCGCGTTGGCCACGCAGAATTCGATCTTATCCGAAAGTGCCGCACGCCGTGCTTTAGCCAGTGCCACCATTTTAGGGCTGTAATCAAAGGCCACGACACGCGCGCCCAGTTCTGCCAAATATGCCGAATAATTGCCGTTGCCGCAGGCAGCGTCTAAAATAAAGTCGCCGGGCACCGGCTCCAATAGCTTTGTCACACAGGGACGCACGACCTCGCGGTGGTAACGGTTGGAACGGTCGCCCATTTGCGCATCCCAAAATTCAGCGTTTTCTTCCCACGCGCGGCGGCTGGCGTCTAAAGAATAGTCATTCATAGCTTTCCTTTCCATAAACCCATATGTCAAAAAGAGCTGTCCGCAATTTGCGGACAGCTCAGCGTGTCAAACAAGGTACAATGGAAACAAATTATACAATCTGACACGCTGAGAGACTGCCAAAAAGGCGAGCTGGATTTTGTATTTTGCGAG
>URDW01000039.1 GCA_900546735.1 uncultured Oscillospiraceae bacterium | reverse complement strand
GGCTCGGAGATGTGTATAAGAGACAGGGTAATGTTTTGCAGATCCTGCCCCCAGACAAGCGCCTGGCGGGCAAAACCCTGGCCGCTGCGGTGCGCCTCGATCGCGGCAGACGCGTCAATAAAAAGCGTAACGTTGCTTTTTAACAGGAGCGTTTTGGCGGTGTACACCCCACCCTGCACCAGCACAGTGCCGCCCGTTTCGCTGGCCGCTGCAATACAGCGGTTGATCGCCGCGGCGTTGTCGGCCTGCGCATCGTCCGGCACGGCGCCGAAAGTGCGGATGTCATACACATTTTCCGCCGGCGGCTGCATAGGCACAATGTACTTTTCGACCGGATAATATGAGGAAAAATCGCCTGGGCGAACTTCCGAATAGACTGGCCCGTCGGTCACGCGCACATCCCGTTCCCGAAGCAGTATTTTCAGTTTTTCAAGCGGCGTTCGGTAAAACAACGACATAGACAAGCCCCCTTTCGGCCAGTATAGCGCATTGCCGTCCAATGCGCAAGAAAAACGAACAGCTTTTTTCGCAAATGCACTTGAAAAGCAAAAAGCACCTTTAAGGTGCTTTTGTTATTTCTGCAAAGTCTTGTACCATTCTCCCCAGTTCCGCATGGCATCCAGTATCGGTTGCAGGCTTCGCCCCAGTTCAGTCAATTCATATTCGACCCGCGGCGGCACCTCAGCATACACCGTGCGGGTCAAAAGGCCGTTTGCCTCCATGTCGCGCAGCTGTGCCGTCAGCACCTTCTGCGAAACGGTGCCGATCGATTTTTTCAGCTCGCCGAAACGTTTTTTACCGGGCATCAGGTCGCGCAGGATCAGCACTTTCCACTTGTCGCCGATCAGGGCCAGCGTGGTCTCCACCGGACAGGCCGGCAGCGGCGCGGATGATTTTTGTTCAGACATAAGAAAACCTCCATATCTTTAGTTTCAAATTGAAACCAATGTAATTATAGCACGTTTGTTGCCAGCAGACAACCAACGGACAACAGCAAAACACAAATTTTCAAAAAATTTTTTCTGCGTTTATACGGCGGAAAGCCGCACAGCTGCGCAAAAGTCACCTAAGGGTTACCGCCTAATAGTTTCTATTTAGTAACTACAGCACATTATTGTGCTTACTTTACAGCCGACACTTTTCAGACTATAATGCAGACAAGAGCTGAGGAGACGGCCGCTCCAAAGCCCAAAAAACAAATTTAACTTTCAAGGAGGAACTTAAAATGAAAATTGCCGTAATTTGTGCAAATGGCAAAGCCGGTAAACGGATCGTAAAGGAAGCTGTGAACAGGGGTCTGGACGTAACCGCTGTTGTGCGCGGCGAAAACCAAACCGCAGCGCAAAAAGTGCTGCAAAAAGACCTGTTCGACCTGACCGCGGAGGATCTGAAAGACTTTGACGTGGTGATTGACGCGTTCGGCGCCTGGACGGAAGAGACACTGCCTCAGCACAGCACATCGCTTGCGCACCTGTGCGATGCACTGTCCGGCAGTGAGACCCGCCTGCTGGTCGTCGGCGGCGCCGGCAGCCTGTATGTAGACAAAGAACATACTGCCTGCCTGTCTGACACGCCGACATTCCCGGATGCCTTCAAGCCGCTGGCCGCGGCAATGGCCAAGGCGCTGGGTGAACTGCGCCGCAGAAGCGACGTAAAATGGACCTATATCAGCCCGGCCGCTGACTTTCGCGCCGACGGCGAACGCACCGGCAAATATATTCTGGGCGGTGAAGAACTGACCCTGAATGCCAAGGGCGAAAGTGTGATCAGCTACGCCGACTATGCGATTGCCATGGTAGATGAAGCCGTAAACGGCAGCCATATCCGTCAGCGCATCAGCGTTGTAGCCGACTGACCGTTTTGCACAGGGCCGTCCGATGGGCGGCCTGTTATTTATGCGCAGGAGGCCATAGTTTCTTTTGGAAACCACAGCACAAATTTGTGCCCTCTTTTCAGTAAGAGCCAAATCGTATATTCTAATAGCAGAGCATATACTGCGATCGACCCTGCGTTTGATTCTTTCCCTGTATATTATAAAGGAGGGCAGCAAAATGACCCAATCTGAACGGCGGCTATACCTGATCCGTGCGCTGCAAAGCGAACGTGCAGAATGCGCAGCGATCGAGATACCAAAAAGCGAACAGGCACAAAGCGATTTGCTGCGCGCCTTGATGAATGTGCGCATGCCCCGCCCCGTCAGCCCGGAATTTTTAAAGATTCAGGACGAATACCTGCAAATCGAGCGCGACCGGCGCGGTGTGGTAGACAGCGGCTGTCTGCCAAGTGTTCCGGCCGATGAACGCCTGGTGCTGTGGCAGGGAGACATGACGACTTTAAAAGCAGACGCCATCGTCAACGCCGCCAACAGCCAGATGCTTGGCTGTTTTTGCCCGCTGCACAGCTGTATCGACAACATCGTGCACTCGAGAAGCGGCATCCAGCTGCGGCTTTTGTGCAACGACATCATGACCCGGCAGGGGCACGAGGAACCGGCAGGGCGTGCCAAGATCACACCGGCATTCAACCTGCCGAGCAAATACATTTTGCATACCGTGGGGCCGATCATCCACGGGCGCGTGACCGAAAAAGACAGCGCACTTCTGGCCGGCTGCTACCGCTCCTGCCTGGAACTGGCGGCAAAAAACGGCTGCAAAAGCGTTGCTTTTTGCTGCATCTCCACCGGCGAATTTCATTTTCCAAACGAACCGGCCGCCGAGATCGCGGTAAAGACCGTGCAGGCATTTTTAAACGAGCACGACACACAAATGCGCGTAATTTTTAACGTGTTCAAAGACACGAACCTTGCCATTTACCAAAAGCTACTGGGGGTGAAAGCGTGAACACACAGACGAAAACACAAAGCCGCGTATGCCGACTGCAAACACTGCTGGAGGAAGCTGACGCCGTTTTGATCGGCGCCGGCGCCGGGCTTTCGACCTCGGCCGGATTCACCTACAGCGGCGAACGCTTTCACAAACACTTTGCCGATTTTGAGGCAAAATACGGTTTTCACGACATGTACGCCGGCGGCTTCTACCCCTACGAAACGCAGGAGGAATACTGGGCGTACTGGAGCCGCTACATTTTCATCAACCGCTACCAAAACGCCCCAAAGCCGGTTTACGAAACGCTTTTGGAGCTGGTGAAAGACAAGGACTGCTTTGTTTTGACCACGAATGTGGACCACTGCTTTCAAAAAGCCGGCTTTGATAAAAAGCGCCTGTTTTACACCCAGGGGGACTACGGCCTTTGGCAGTGTGCAAAGCCCTGCCACAACAAGACCTATGACAACGAAGAAGTGGTGCGGCAGATGGTAAAGGCGCAAAAAAGCATGCGTATACCCACCTCGCTCGTGCCGCGCTGCCCCGTCTGCGGCGGATCAATGACGATGAACCTGCGCGCCGATAACACGTTCGTGCAGGACGACGGCTGGTACCGCGCTGCCGGCCGGTACGACGACTTTGTGCGCCGCCACCAGAACATGCCGGTGCTGTACCTGGAACTGGGCGTTGGCATGAACACGCCCGGCATCATTAAATTCAACTTTTGGCAGCAGGTCCTTGGCAACGCACAGGCGCGCTATGCCTGCATCAACTACGGCCAGGCATCCTGCCCGAAAGAAATCGAGCACCAAAGCATGTGCATCAACGCCGATATTGGCGAGGTGCTGGAACAACTTTAAACGCGCTGCAGCAATATACCCCAAAGGACAAGAGCCTTTGGGGTACAAATCATTTTGCAGGTGATTTTTCTTTGGCCGAATATTTTTTGTAGATCCAAACGCACAGTCCGCTGAGGGCAGCCGTGGCCAGAAACACCCCAAGCGCCAGGAGCTTGTTGTCTTCGCCGAGCGCGGCGCCGCAAAACGTGGACGTGATGATGGAGGGCATGCGCGCGAGGGTTGTGATCAGAAGAAAATGAAACAAATTGATTTTTGTCAGACCTGCAGCGTATGTCATAATATCTTTCGGCGTGCCCGGAATCAGATAAAAGATGAAAACAAACAGCATCCATTTTTTCTGATCCGCAAAAATAGGCAGCGCGTCAATTTCTTTTTGCGGCACCAGCTTGTATACAAAGCGTGCGCCGAACAGACGTGTCAGTGCCAAAATCACCAGCGAGCCGAGCAGTGAGCCGACCGAGCACCACAAAAGACCGCCGAACGTGCCGAACGCATAGCCGGAGCCGATCTCCAGCGGTTCAGCCGGAATGACCTTGAGCACGGTCTGGAACGCGCGGATGGCCACAAAAACGACCTGGCTGTAGCCGTTGTACTGGTCAAGCCATGCCTTAAAGACAGACGGCGTTTCGATCAGCTGGGTCAGCTGCTTGCCGAGCGTGCAGTAAGCAATGATCAAAACGGCAGCAAACGCGGCTACGCAGATGGCGGCGCTGATGTAGGCCGTTTTGGGGATCCGGGCTAAATACGATTTGACTTTTTCCATCAAAACGCCACCCCCGCGCGGTGCGTACACGCTGCATTATATGTCTCATACGGATAATAGCGGTTCAGATAGCCGCGGTAACCGGGCTTCCACGGCTTGTATTTGCCGTCAAAATGCACGATCATGGTGCCTGTTTCCACAAGCGCCAGCGCACGGTGCAGATCGCCGCCGCACGCCAGGCGCACGCGGGTGAACAGCCTTTCGTCCAGATTGATGACATTGCCGTCGAGCACGATAATGCGGCCGTCGTAAAGACCGTTGATCACATCCTGGTCGGCCTGCCACAAAATTCTTTCGTTTTTGCGGATGAAATTATAAATGTCTGCCGCGTTGAACGTTTCGCGCAGGGCCGCAATATTCATCAGCAAAACACCGGCGTTCAGGTATGCTTTTGTGCGCTTCATGTGCAGCCGGGTGCGGTTGAAGCTGGTCAGAAACCGGCCAAGGTGCCCTGCCCCGGCAAACACAGCCTCGCCGAAATCCAGGTCGTAAAACGCATCCAGCGGATTGAGCACGATCGTGTCCGGGTCTATGTAGAGCACGCGCTCCACATCCTCCGGCAGGTAGACCGGCGCAAACAGGCGGTAATACGTTTCTTTGGTGATACGGCCGCAGCGCGGTGCATTTTCAAAAAAGTCATCTTTCAAAAACACCGGCACTACCTCCGCCGGATGGCCGGCGCAGACACGGCGGATAACAGCAAAGTCACGCTCTGTCAAAGAGGAATGCGCCACAAAAATACGCATCTGACGGCGCGGATGCGCCGCGAGCAGCGTTTGCAGCATCGTGCAAAGCGGCGGCACATAGTTGGAATCCAAAGTCACCAGAATATTCATCGTCATGGTTCTCACTCCTGTGAAAAATTCAGTAAAATATTGGAATAGGTGCAGACCAGTCGGATACGGTTGCCGGAGCCACTCTCGGCCGTATATGTTTCCACGGCGGCCTGAGCACCGTCTATATAAACACCGCCGGTGTTGAAATCGGCAAGCGTTTCTTCAAATTCATCATGCGTCATGGTCATGACGTTGCTGTTCCAAATGCCCACATTGTCGGATGTGCCGACATCATAATACGTTATACCATTTTGCACAAAGTAGCGCAGCGTGCGCTCTTTATAAACAACAACTGACCGTTCTTCGAGCGTTGTGCCGTCCGCCAGGGTACGCACTTCGGTATTTTCACTGATGTAGGCGCCATTGGTGTAAAGATTTGTATAGTTTTCATCGCCTTCCTTAACGGTCGCCGTCTCCTGCGCCGTTTGCTGCGTGTCGTAGCCGTAAATATAGAGCGCATCGGTATAAGGCACCGTTTTTTCGATCACTTCCACGGCCGGACTGGCCTGCAGATCCAGCGCGTAGTCGGCACGGCTGCCGTTTAAGGAAACTTTGTTTTGATTGTCGGCCGTGCCGTCGATCGTTTCCGCCGTGCAGCCGGTCAGAAGCGCCGATTGCACATCATAGACCAAATCGGTAAACTGCACGTTTTCACAGTCCAGCGAATCGGCAGAAATATCCGCGCTCTGCACCGAGCCGCCTTCCAGGGATACCTGGGACACATCGGTCTGCAATCTGGTGAAAGCACTGTCCGTACCGTGCAGATAAAGGCCGCCCGTTTGCGTATCTGCCGTCAGGACCGCTTCATTTACCGTGCTGTTTTTCACACGGTAATCCAGCTGCGCATAACTGTCCAGTTCACTGGTCAGGCTGGAAACGGTGCAGTTTTGCACATGCAGATCTGCCGTGCAGGCAAAAGAGAACTGCTCGACCTGCAGACCGTTCAAAGTCACCTTCGGCGTTAAATACGCACGCGAGAAGAATATGCTGCTGTAGCCGAAATATTCTTCCACCGTGTCCAGTTCATGAATGTCCACCAGAGAAAGCGCAGCGTTTTCCGGCACGGTGATCACAGCAGACGAATCGTAGCCGTTGGAGGTGATTTCCAGCACATGGCCGGCCGTTTTCTTGGGCGCCACCTCAGCGCCGATCGTCAGCACACCGCCTTTTACGGTGTAATTCGGGGTAAAATACGGTGTTTTCGACTTGAGCTCTACCTTGTAGCTGTCGCCCGTTTCAATACGGATCTCGTCAAAATCAGAATAATCAAATACGATTTGGTTAAACGGCGCCGTCTCCTCGTCTATCGATGTTTCGGTCACGTTGTTGCCGGTCTTCAGGCCATGGTCAAAATACAGATAGCCGCTCGGCCCCAGCACAAAGCCCAGGCTAAGCACTGCCACGCCGACCACAAGAAAAATGCAGGCCACCTTAAGAAGCAGCGACACTTTAATTTTCGGCATCTTTTGCATGGTGAGCCTCCTTTCTTTTGCGCACATAGGTTTTTAATTTGCGGTAAAGCTTTTTGCAGCCGCGCCCGGCCAGCAAAAGCAGCTTCCAGCCGAGCATAGCCACCATAAAGCTGAGCGCGCCCAGCACAAACGCCGCGCCCACGCCGACAAGCCCGGTTGCCAGGTCGGTAAACAAAAGCACAACGCCGGCCATAAAGCCCGCCACGGAAAACAGGAAGCCGCAGATACCGGCCGCCAGCAAAAAAGCCAGACAAAAGAAGACAAACCCGCCGGCCATGACCGCACAAAAAGCGGCAAAGCAGCCGAGCGCCAGCTTCAGGCAAAACAAAAAGGCTCTTTTAAACAGGGAAAAAATCTTTTTCAGGCAGCCGCCGGCTTTCTGCCCCGCGCCGCGCACCGCTTCGGCCGCAGACGGCTTTGCCGTGCTTTCAGCACTTTCCGCGCCCGGCGTGTCATAACCGTAATCCGCCAGGATAGCGGCCGCCGCCTCCTCAGGCGAGCCGAGTTCCAGCAAAATGCGCGTTTCGTTTTCCGGCCCGGCCTCGTCAAAATATTCTACATAATAGCGGATCGCGTCACGGCGCTCCTCCGGCGAAAGCCGGTCCAAGAGCTCGGACAGCCGCTTTAAAAACTGGTCTTTATTCATGTCCGTCCACTCCTTCTGCCAATATACTGTCTACTTTCTTCTTGTAAATGCTCCACTCTGCCTGCGCTTTTTGCAGATTGGCGCGGCCGTAGTCCGTAATGGAGTAATAACGGCGGTTACGCCCCTGATACGGCTGGTCATAGGTGATCAGGCAGGCGTCCTTCTGCAGACGGCGCAAAACCGGGTAAAGGGTGGATTCGCTGATGTCCAGCACTTCCTTAATACGCTGGGTGAGCACATAGCCATAAGTGTCGCCGCCGTTCAGCACGGCCAGCACACAAGCATCCAGCAATCCGGCGCCAAGCTGAAATGTCATCTGATCCTTCCTTTCATCTATCGTTCTCATGCAATATTATACGACGTATAATATAAGCTGTCAAGCAGTATTATAAAGTTCTCAATTTGTTTAGATTCTGTTTAGAAACAGCCAAAACGCACTTTTCGTAACCAACATTTCACCGGCGCCTTACAACTGCATTTTACGGCAATCTGAAAAAATAGCAATACCCGGCGCAAAATCTAATACCCAGAACGCAAAATCTAAACCAAAAAGAAAAACCTGCCGCTTGAAATAAAGCGACAGGCTCTAAAAACCATTTATTCAGTTGGTACAGGCAGCAGGATTTTCAAAGTGAATTTGCCGTTTTCCTGCGTAGTCGTGCAAGTACCGCCGTACTTTTCAGCGGCTTTTTGCATGTTGGCAATGCCAAAGCCGTGCAGGAACTTGTCGGTCTTGGCGGTGCGGCCGTCCGCTGCCGGTTCGCCGACGCAGTTGTTTTCGATCAGGATAGATACAAAGTTCTGTACCTGACCTGCTTTTATAAGTATCACTCGCTGTTCTTCCGGCAGCTTCTCACTTGCTTCGATGGCGTTGTCTATACCGTTGCCAAACAAAGTGCTGATGTCCAGCGGTTCTATAAAATCCACACCGCCGAAATCTATCAAGGCAGAAAAGTCGATGTGCTTTTGACGCGCTTTTTCGGCCTTGTCCCGGATGATAATATCCAGAAAGTCGTTGCCTGTATGGATATAGTTTTCATAGTCCGCGATCTGTGCGCGCAGCTGCTGTGCCATCTGCCGGGTAGCCTCCGCTCCCTGACTGCTTTCCAGTACAAGCAGATGATTTTTCATATCGTGATAAATAGAGCGTATGCGTTCCTCGTCTTTCAGCTTGTCCTGATAATAAGCGTACTGCTGCTGAAGCTGTGCGATCTGCACTTTGTCCCGCTGCTCCTGCTCACGGAGATAGGATACATTTCGAGAATACAGAAATTGCACAATAAAAACTACACCAAGCACAGATGTAACCACATCCAAAATCAGCGTATTAGACTCTCCCAAATTCAAATAGCCATAGGTACTTGCAAAGGATACTGCAAATACCAACAAAAAACTGACCGACAAAACAGCAGCGTCTTTTGCCTGAATTTCATACTTGAAGTCTTTTAACAGTCGATATACGATTACAGCATACAATGTTTTCAGTAAAATCACAAAAACATAAATCTGCCATTTCAAAATGCTTGTTCCGCCCACCTGCGCCATTGTGTCGCCCTGATAAAACAGGCTCATTATGGAAATTCCCGTAGCTTCTGAAAGCGGTACAATGACCAGATACGATAGTTCCATAACAATGACCGCAGTATGGATGGACACTTTATAGCAAATCAATGTAATTGCAGCCATTAAAGCTAAAACAATGAAAATTCGATATGCTCCTATATCCACAAAAAAGGTCATAATAACAACCACTATTGCAAAAACAGCGGGCGGGACAATCCTGCTGACTGCCTTTTGAAATCGGCAAGTCCTGCAAAAGCACAAAGTAATTACATAAAAAATAGCTGTTTCCACGATGGTGGAGAGAACATCTAACAGATTATACACCCACATCACAGCATATCCCCCCAGAAGTCGGCGAGCTTTGCCATAAATTCCTTACGCTTTGGCTGACTGATGGGAACACGCTCACCTGTGGTCAAAACAGCCTCCAGATCCTGTACGCTTTTGACAAACGAAAGGTTGACCACATAGCTGGCATGGCAGCGGGCAAACTGCCGCTGCGCCTCCAAAAGCGAAGCGATTTCTTTCATATTCTTGTAAATGACCTGCTCCTGATCGTCAAAGTGCAGAAGCACATTGCGCTTCTGTGTCTCGGCATAGCGCAGATTTTTATACAGCACCTTATATTTCCCATTGTCGTTGGAAAAGCTGAGATACCCTTTCTCTCTGCCCTGATAGCGTGAGAAAAAGCGGTCCAGCTCCATTTTGAGCCTGCCGTACTTCATAGGCTTGAGCAGATAGTTGATTGCTCCGTATTCATACCCTTTCCACACATATTGCGACAAAGAAGTCAGGAAAAATAAGCCCACCGTACTGTCTGTCTTTCGGATTTCTTCCGCAGTTTTCAGACCGCTCTTTTTTTCCATCTTTATATCCATAAAAATCAAGTCGAAATCAGGCTGATAGTTTTCAAGCAATTCTGTTCCGTCGTGGAACTCAAAAAAGCAAAATTCTATGCCGGTCTGCCGGGAATACTGTTCCAAATTCGTTTTCAGTGTGTCGATCAGCGCCTGCTCATCATCACAAATGGCAATCTTAAACAAAACGTTCCTCTCCCACACGGTATTTTAAAGACAAACACGCCGAAAACATTATAAAAAAACGTATACGGCAAGTCAAGAGCAAGGCGGCGTTTTTGATACCATGTTTATTTTTGGCACATAACCGCAAAAAAGCGGCGCCGGAAATACCGGCGCCGCCTGGCAGCAAACTTCATATTACAGTTTTTTCCCCATAAAAAAACCGCCCGGGTGGCTTTGCAGCACTGAAAAGCCCATTTTCTGATAAAACGCCACAGCGCGCGTATTGGCCGCAGAAACAGACAGGCAAACGCCGGGCACGCCGGCTGCTTTCAGCTTTTCAAAAAGCGCCTGCATCAGCTGTGTGCCGAAGCCGCGGCGCGTGTACGCCTCCAGCAGATCTATGTGCAGGTGCGCCGGGTACTGCCGGGAAAACGCACGGTAAGCAACTGCGCCAAGCGCCGCCTGCAGGCCCTGCACCGGCGACAGGCGCGCGATCTTTCGCGCATTTTCACGGCAAAACACCCGGAAATACGTTTGATAATCCGGCGCGCACAGCACATAACCGGCCACGCACGCAGCCGCATCGTCATAAAGCACAAAGCAAAAATCCGGCGCATGGTCTATGTAATAGGCACAGTACTGTTCAAGCAGGATCTTTTCTTTTTTGGGCGTATTTTTCAGCGCCGGGTCAGCCGTTTCCACACAGATGTGCTGCACGTCCTTTGCAAACGGCGGCGCAAACGGCAAAACCGTCACAGCAGGCCGTTTTGCAGCTTGGCAGCTGTAAGCGTGTTTTTGAGCAGCATGGAGATCGTCATCGGGCCCACGCCGCCGGGCACCGGTGTAATGTAGGAGGCGACGGGCTCGACCGAATCAAAGTCCACATCGCCGCAGAGCTTGCCGTTTTCATCGCGGTCCATGCCCACGTCAATGACCAGCGCGCCGGGTTTTACCATGTCGGCCGTAAAGAACTTCGGCTTGCCGATCGCGGCGATCAGAATGTCGGCCTCGCGCGTTTCGGACGCAAGGTCCTGCGTTTTGGAATGGGTCATGGTGACCGTAGCGTTTTCATGCAAAAGCAGCATAGACATCGGCTTGCCGACAATGTTGCTGCGCCCGACCACAACGGCCTTTTTGCCGGCGATGTCCACACCGGTGGAGTGGATCAGCTCCATAATGCCGGCCGGCGTGCAGGGCAGAAAGCGGTAATCGCCGATCATGATGCGCCCAACGTTTGTGGGGTGGAACGCGTCCACATCCTTATCCGGGCTGATGCGGTCAATGACCTCCTGCGGGTTCAGGTGGCGCGGCAGCGGCAGCTGGCAGAGGATGCCGTGAATGTCCCTGCGGGCGTTGAGCTCGTCGATCAGGGCATTCAGGTCGGCCTGGGTCGTGTCCTCCGGCATGGAGTACTTTTCCGAATAAAAGCCGACTTCTTCGCACGCCTTTTCCTTATTTTTCACATACACATGCGAGGCCGGGTCCATGCCCACAATGATAACGGCCAGGCCGGGCACAAGCCCGTTTTGCTTTAAATACTTCGTTTCTTTTGCCACGCTTTCGCGCACAGAACGCGAAACGGCGCGGCCGTCAATGATTTTCGCCATCTGCAGCTTTCTCCTTTCTGATGTCGATGCCGCGGTCTGCTGGAGTCAGTTCCATGGCCTTCGGCAGTTTGCCCTTTTTATACAAAATGAGGAACGTGATAAACGAAACCAAACCGGCCACCACGATGATGGCAGACAAAAGCTGCGACACGCGGATGTCGGTGGAGCCGATGTAGAGGCTGTCGGTGCGCAGCCCCTCTACGACCATGCGCTCTGCACCGTAGAGCACGCAGTAAAGCATAAGGATCTGCCCCTTGAACAGGCGGCATTTTTTCACAATGATGTGCAGCACCAAAAACGACAGCAAACACCACACGCTTTCATAAAGGAACGTGGGGTGCACCGGCAGGGACGGGTCCACATCCATGCCGCGCTCGGCCAGCGACTGCTGCGTGGCCTCCAGCGTTTGCTGGATCTTGTAGGAATACATGCGAAACGGCGCGGTCGTGGTGTTGGCGCCGAACGCTTCCTGGTTAAAGAAATTGCCCCAGCGGCCGATGCCCTGGCCGATCAAAAGACCGAGCGAGCCGAGATCCAGCAGATTCAGGAAATTGACCTTGCCGATCTTGCAGCCGATTGCGGCGCCGATAATGGCGCCGATGATGCCGCCGTAGATGGCGATGCCGCCCTCCCAAATTTTAAAGATGTCGCCCAGGTGCTGGGCATAATAATCCCACTCAAAGGCCACATAATACAGACGGGCGCCGATAATGCCGAAAACCGTGCCCCAGATGAGCACATCGGTCATGCCGTCCAGGCTCATCTTCCATTTATAGGCCATGCGGCCGCCGTAAACGACGGCCAGCGCAAAGCCGATGGCAATAATGATGCCGTACCAGTGTACCTCATAGCCGCCGACCGTAAAAGCCACGGCCGGCACATCGAATTCCCAGCCGAGACCGGGAAAATAAACACGCGTAAAATCAGACATTTTCTTTCTCCTTTACCACAGAAAGTGCCGCGTGGTCGTCACGCAAAATCGTTTGCAGGCGGGCGTTCACCTGGTCAAGCGTTACCTTTTTAAACGCCTGCAGCACATCAAAAATGCTGTAGCCTGCAAAATAGGCAGACATCATGGCGTTGGCCACGCTGTCGACCTCATTATACTCCATGATCTCGCGGCCGTAAAGGCTGCGGCGCGCCGTTTCAAACGCATCCTCGCTTAAGCCCCCCTCTTTCAGCGCCGCTGCCGCCGCGCGGAGCTTTTCGGCCACACGCGCAGGGTCCGGGCTTTCCCCGTCAAAAATACAGGCACGGTAACCGAAGCCTGTAAAATATTCGTAGGAAAAGCTCTGGTTCAAAAGGCCGCTTTCAAGCAGCTCGTTATAAAGCGGCGAAGTCTTGCCGGCAAGCGCCTCTAAAATGATGTTCGTCTGCACGATCTCGGCAAGCGATGCCTCGGGCGTTTCGCAAACCTCTTTGTAGCCGAGTGCAAACACCGGCACGCCCACGGAAAGGTAATAAGTGTCCGTGGGAGAAACGATCTCGTCAGGTTCGTCAGTAAAGCTGCGCTCGATCTCGATCGGTTCGGCCTTTTTCAGTACGCGGTCGCACACGCCAAGCACCTGCTCGGGCGTGACGTTTCCGGCCACGGCCAGCACCATGTTGCTGAGATTGTAAAACGTGTTGTAACAGGAATAAAGCAGCTTGTCGGTAATCTGCGCGATGGAGTCGCAGGTGCCGGCAATGTCGATGCGCACCGGGTGGTTTTTATAAAGGCAGCGCAAAAGGTTGAACGTAGCCATCCAGCCCGGCTCATCGTAATACATGGTGATCTCCTGCCCGATAATGCCCTGCTCTTTTTCCACCGTTTCCTTTGTGAAATACGGGTGGGTCACAAAGTCGAGCAAAATCTCCAGATTGTCTTCAAAATGGTCGGAACAGGAGAAAAGGTAACACGTTTTGTCAAAAGACGTGTAGGCGTTTGCCGACGCGCCGGTTTTGGCGTAGCGTTCAAAAGCGTCCAGTTCCTCGCTTTCAAACAGCTTATGCTCCAGGAAATGGGCGATGCCCTCCGGCACGGCCGTAAATTCTGCTTCGCCTTTTAAACGGAAGCAGGTGTCGATAGAGCCGTACTTCGTGGCAAACGCTGCGTAGGCCGACGTGTAGCCCTGCATCGGGTAGACCAGCACCTTCAGACCGGAGACATGGTCGATCTCATAATATTTTTCGCTCAGAACAGAAGATGTGATCTCTTTCATCACTCCGCCTCCTTTGCAGATACAAGTCTGTAAACCGTATCGAGCTTCAAAAGCCCGGCGGCGCGCTGCACGTCTTCAAACGTGACGGCGCCGTTTTCCTCCGCCGCCGTGCGCGGCGACTTGTAGTCGCCGTCGGCGATTTGGGAAAGGTACCAGGTCTCCAGCCCCTGCGGCGTATCATAAACCGAAAGCAATGTGTCGCCGATGCCGGCCTTGGACGAGGCGAACTCGCTTTCACAGTTGCCCTTTTGCACCTCGGCAAGCTGGGTAAGGATCTCTTTCACCGCTTTTTCCATATTCTTTTCTTCACAGCCGCACTGCACGATCACGGCGCGCATGGCGCGCACATAGCGTGCCGAGCAGTAATAGCAAAGGCTCATCTTTTCGCGCACATGGACAAACAGTTTGGAATAAGGGCCGCCGCCAAACACATCGGCCGCGCTGCGCACAGCCGGTGCAAACGCACTGTCGGGTGCACAGTCCACACGAAAGCCCAAAACAAGCTTGCCCTGCTTTACATTTTCACGGTCGGTCACAAAACGCGGCTCTTCGGGCTGTCTCTTATACACATCTGACGCTGCCGACGACTTAATAGGTGTAGAT
>URDW01000038.1 GCA_900546735.1 uncultured Oscillospiraceae bacterium | reverse complement strand
ATATTAAAAAATATTTATTTAAGTATTCTTCGTGATCCGTCTATAAATAGATTCCGTTGGCATGTAATTCATCACGTTTTGCGCACGGTGATGACTGCATATAGATACTTCGGTATCGAATTATTTTATTGGAGGTGTAAAAATTTGAAAAAAAGCAAACGACTGCTGAGTGTGCTGCTCGCCGGTGTTTTGTTGCTGTCCAGTTTATCGGCGGCGATCGTGACCGGCGCGCAGGAACTCAGTGACGTCAAAGTCGCTGTGATCTCTGACATCCGCTATCAGCAGGATGCAAGAGACCGCGACGGCCTGCTGCTTTCAAAGAGCGCTGCCATGCTGGATGCGGCTTTGGCGAACGTCAAGGCAAGCAATGCCGACGCGCTGCTCGTTACCGGTGACCTCACCAATAACGGCTCTAAAACGTCGCACCAGTATGTGGCCGCCAAGCTTGCAGAGGTGGAAGCCGAGGGTATTAATGTATATGTGATCCCCGGTGAACACGACATTCGCGAGGGCGGCACGACCACGGCTGTCAGCCGATCGGTCTTTGAAGATGTTTACAAAGACTTTGGTTACAGCGAACCGGTACAGGACGCCAACTCTGCCTCTTATGTGGCAGATCTTGGCAACGGCTTTAAGGTCGTGATGAGCGACTCGGTCGCTGCAGACGGCGAAGGCCAGCTGACACAGTGGGTCGTGGATCAGGCAAAGTCCGCGGTTGCTTCCGGCAGCACAGTCTTTGCCGCATCGCATCACCCGGCTGTTACGCGCAGCAGTGTGGACCGTGTCTTTATTGATCTGCTGCACACGGTGGCCGGCCTGACGCTGAACATCGGCGGTTCTTTGACGCAGCTTTACACAAATGACCCCGATCAGGCTGCTGCCGATCTCGGTCTGCAGGATACGACCTGCATCTTGTCTACAAACGGTGTGGATTCCGGTGCGCTGGCCGACGCAGGTGTCAAATACCTGTTCTCCGGTCACGGCGGCACGCTGAGCATCAGCCAGGCTACGACTACGAACGGCGCCCAGATGTATGATGTAATGGCGGGTTCGCTCGTCAATGCTTCTGCTTCTGTCCGCTATGCCACGCTTTCCAAAGCGGCGGCCGGTATGAAACAGCAGCGTGCAGAATTTACGACCGATATGCTCGGCGATGACGCATTCGCTGCTGCCGCGCACGATGTGCTCGAGGCGCAGATGCCCGCAGAGGTCGACTATGCGATCGAAGTGGTTGAAAAGGTGTTCGGCCACCTGCTTCCGGCAATCCAGCCGAACGTGGGTTCGCTTGTACGCAACCTGGATCTTGCTGCGCTCGGTGTGAGCCTGCCCAGCATTCTGGACGGTCTTGTCAGTGATGTCAAGAACGACCTGGTGAACGGGTACGTTAATCCGTTGTTCGATCTTTTAAGTGTTACAAAACTCCACAATATTATTGCGGATGTGCGCAGCGCACTGGAAAAGATGGATTTCAACGGCCAGAACCTGTATGCCTTCCTGGCAGACATCTTCACCACGATCCAGCGCGGTGACGGTAAAACGCCTGCTTCCGTGCAGGGCTTCTTTGATGCGCTCAAGGGCGGCGATTCCGCCATGCTTGTGGACATCATCAATTCGTTTGCCGACAACTTTGACCCGACCAATTTGGTCAGTCTTGTCAACGAAGTGCTGAATCTGAATTTCTCCAAGAGCTATGTGGCCGGTATCGCAACGATTTCTGTTAATCTTCGCGGTCTGCTGGCCGGTCCGTATACGGTTGTCGACGCCGGTGCTATCAATAAGACCACAATCGATCTTTGGAGCATTCTGGACGGTCTTGCAACACTGCCGAACGGCCAGACGATCAGCCAGGTGGCACGTCCGCTCGTCAATGATCTGATCCTTGGCGGCGAAAACGATGCCAGCACCAACCAGACGCCTGCACGTTTTACGCAGAACCTAAAGGCAAATGCCCAGGGTGTGGTCGATATGCTGATCGGTTTTGGTGTGGGCGACCTGATCGGTGACAGTGTGTTTGCCCAGGGGCAGTCCGGCGCTTATGTGGCCCGCACGGTGACCTTGGAAGAAGTTGGCGCTATTCTTGATGAACTTGTGCCCGACAACAATGTGGTCACACTGAACCCCGCTGTGTGGGCGGATGTGCGCGATGCGCTGAACGCGGCCGGCCGCTTTACGGCAGAACAGCTTGCAACCATTAACAGTGAGCTTGTGGCCGCAACCGACACAGAACCGGCTTATACGCAGCTTGACAAGCTGGGCGACCTGGCGGACGACACGTTCTACAAGGGCGTTGCCGATCTGTTTACGCAGAAAGTCAACCAGCTTCCTGCTGTAGAAGAACTGCAGCTGAGCGATGCCGGTACCGTTTATGATCTTGTTTCGGAATACGATCAGTTCTACAGCGAGATCAAAGCATACGTCTCGGAAGCCACGGTTGAAAAACTGAATGCCGCGCTTGCCCAGATCCGTGCGCTGGAAAACTATGATCCCGATGTGGACGCCGTGATCAAAAAGATCGCCGCGATCGGCACCGTGACCGTTGACAGCGAAGACGCGATCAACGAGGCGCGTGCTGCCTACAATGACCTTTCGGTCAAACAGCAAAAAGATGTAACCAATTACCAGGTGCTTGTCGATGCGGAAAACACGCTGGTGCTCGTCAAAGAGAACGCAGTTAAGATCGCGTCTGTTGAACAGACGATCGATGCGATCGGCGAAGTGACGTACACCACAGCCAGCAAGATGAAGATCGATCTTGCCCGCTCGGCCTACAACAACCTGGCCGCCGAGCTGCAGCCGCAGGTCAGCAACTACGCTGTACTGGAAGCTGCTGAGGCGCGTTATGCCGAACTGCAGGCAGAAGTCGAAAATACGGCCGCTGCTGCACCCGTTATCAACCTGATCAATGCGATCGGTGAAGTCACGCTGAACAGCAAGGCTGCGATCGAAGCGGCCGAGGCGGCATATGCGCAGCTGACCGAAGAGCAGCAGGCTTATGTTACAAACTACAATGTGCTTGTTCTTGCCAGACAGGCGTACGATGCACTTGCCCAGGAAGACGCCGGCAACCGCGAAGCTGCACAGACAGTGATCGATCTGATCAATGCGATCGGCGACGTAACGCTGGAAAGCGAGTCCGCCATTACAGCAGCACGCACAGCTTACAATGAATTGACTGCTGCACAGCAGGCACTTGTAACCAATTACAATGTGCTTACGAATGCAGAGATCCTGCTTGCTGACCTGCAGAAGCAGGCGGCAGACGAGGCGGCTGCACAGGCCGTTGAAGAACTGATCGATGCGATCGGTGAAGTTACGGTCGAGAAAGAAGAGCAGATCAACGCGGCACGCGACGCCTATAACCAGTTGACAAATGACCAGAAACGCCTTGTGGATAATCTGGCTGTTCTGACTGCGGCTGAGGCGCAGCTGAGCGTTCTGAAAAACGACTTCTTGTTTGAAGATGGTGCTACCGGCATCACGCTTCGTGCCGACAGCGGTGTGCTTCCGCTCGACACGGTCATGACCGTAACACGCATCACCAGCGGCGATGTGTATGATGCAGTTACAGCCGGCAACAAGGCTGCCCGCATTTACACGATCTCCCTGACGTCGGCCGGCGAACCTGTTGTGCCGACAAAGGCGGTTCGCATTGCGATCCCGCAGTTTGCCCCGGATACGGCGGTTTATGCCGTGGGTGCAGATGCCCAGATGACAGCACTGGAAACAACGCTGGAATCCGGCTCCTTTAACTTCTCTACCACGTCCGTTGGCACGTTTGCAGTGGTGCAGGCCAAAACGTATGTAGATACACAGGCGCTTGAGGATGCAATCGATGCGTTTGAAGCACTTGGCGATTCGGCGCTCTATGAGCAAACCGGTTATGGCCGTGCGCAGTCTGCATACGAGACGGCTTGCGACGAGCTTGCTGCAAATTACGAACTGACAACAGCAAACCAGCAGAAAGTCGATGCGGCTGCCGCAGCACTGAATAATGCGATCGCCGTGCTGACTTATCAGTCTGCAGATGTCTCGGCGCTGCAGAACGCGCTGGCTAAGGCCGCCGTTCTTAACGCTGAAGATTACACCGATTTCTCGGCGGTGACCGCAGCGGTTGAAGCCGGCAACGCTTTCCTGAGCGGCGCTTATGACGTGCGTGACCAGGCCAAGGCTGCCGAGCTGGCTCAGGCGATCACTGACGCGATCTCCAAGCTTGTTTATGCACCGGCCGACTTCACCGCGATCGACGAGGCACTGGCGACCGTGCCGAAGGATCTGCAGAACTATACGGCTGAGACCATCAAGATCCTGGAAGCCGCCATTGAGGCTGCTACCGAAGCCAAGGCCACGGTCACACGCCAGGACGAAAACTGGAAAGCACAGGTCGAGGCGTATGCACAGGCTGTGCTCGATGCTGTTTCCGGCCTGCAGAAGACCGGCGTGATCTATGCCGACACGTCGCTGCTGGAGCTGGCGCTCGATATGGTCGACCTGTATAATCCGGCCGATTACACCAATTTCTCCGCTGTAGAAATGGCTGTGCTGTCTGCTGAATCGCTGCTTGCCTCCAATCCGACCGAGGCACAGCAGGCCGATGTGGACGCCGCCGCCATGGAGGTTTTGAACGCGATCGGCGCTCTGGAGTGGGCATAATTTAATTTAAAAAGTTAATACGATAAAATTTAAAGTGCATTTGTAACTTCACAAATGTGCATCCGGACCGGGCAGGGGACTGCCTCTGCCCGGTCACTCGGAATGAAAATTCCGTTGAAATGAGGTGTTACTCAAATCTATGAAAAAAGCTTCTTTAACGAAGAAAATCGTGGCCGCTATTTTAGCAGTGATCATGGTGTTCTCGGCGCTGCCGACTGTAGCATTCGCTGCGGACGCGACCGGCCCGGTGCAACAATCGTCTGGTAATCTTGTCAATGAAACTGATACCGGTTTTTGGGTATCTTTTAAAGCAAATTATCAGAATTTTACATTCATTCAAACGCAAGATGATCAGAACTTCACTTTTACGATCAACATGGGCGCCAAGAAAAATCAGGGCGTCAACTACGGTTATGTGGCTTCACCGAATGCTGCAGACAGACCGTTCACCTTTACACAGCCGCTTGGCAAGTCCAGCAGTTTCAGCGGTGATGGAATTGGTAGCTTACCTGGTAACCTTTTTGGTGGTAATACTACCGTGTTCAGAGACCTCACTGTAAACTTTGTGGCCGATGGCGGTAAAACGTATGATACGGCGATACGTGTTCAGTATGACTCGGGTGCTACCAGCAGTAACGACCGTGCATGGCGTACTTACGATATCCCGATCACCGTCACCGTGCTTGACAAGCGCGCGCTGAACAAGGCCATTGATGCCGCGAATGCGGCTGCTTCTGACCAGCAGTATTATACGGAAGCAACTTGGGGCGATGTGGTTTCTGCACTTGAAGATGCACAGACCATAACGGGTAACGTAGTTACGACCCAGACCATTATTGACCGCTATGCCAGTGCACTACAGCTTGCGGTGAGCGCCCTTGAGTACAAAGATGCCAACTATGATGCACTGAACGCTGCGAAGGCGGCGGCTGAGGAAATCCTTGGCACTTCCAATGTGGACGATGTGTATACGGCTGGCACGCTTGCCGATCTGCGTGAGGCATATGCCGCTGCAGAAGATGTGGCGGGCGACCTTGACATTCGCAACCAGTCTGTTGTGGACAAAGCTGCAAGCGATTTGCAGACGGCGGTAGACAACATGGTGAA
This sequence comes from uncultured Oscillospiraceae bacterium, assembly GCA_900546735.1. Taxonomy (GTDB): domain Bacteria; phylum Bacillota; class Clostridia; order Oscillospirales; family Acutalibacteraceae; genus Scybalenecus; species Scybalenecus merdavium. Next base: position 8,776 of record URDW01000038.1, on the reverse strand, counting down.
ATATGCCGACTACAGCGTAATGCAGGCTGCTGTGAATGCGTTTTCCAAGCTCAACCCGGCTTACTACGATTCGGCCGCGTTTGCTGATGTGCAGAAAGAAGTAAATGCTGCCATCGAAGAAATGAAGCCCGAAAATAAGCTCGACGAGACACAGCAGGCGGACGTTTCCGCCCGTGCGATGGCGCTTCTGCAGAAGATCAATTCTCTGCAGAAACTCTCTGCCGATTATGACGCGCTGAATGATGCGGTTGCCGCCGGTCTTGAAAAACTTGGTGCTGATGACATTGGCAACTATACGGATGCTTCCGTAAAAACGCTGCAGAATGCCATTACAGCTGCACAGGGTGTTGCCGAAGGTCTTGATATTACACATCAGGACGAGATCGACGCCTTGGCTAAGGCTGTCAACGACGCTATTAAAGGTCTTACCCTGAAAGGCGCCGATTACACCGCCCTGGATGAGGCGATCGTTGCCGCCGAGGCTGCACTTGGCAAAGTGGATATTGGTGATTACACAGACACCAGCGTTTCCGCACTGCGCGATGCACTTGCCGCTGCTGAAGAAGTTTCCCGTGAACTGACTGTGGCGGATCAGAAAATCATTTCTGACGCGGCCTATAAGCTGATGATGGCGACCAGCGGCTTGACGCTGAAGCCTGCGGATGTCAGTGCTTTGAACGATCTGATCGCAAAGCGCACGCAGGAAGTGGCAGATGCCAAAGAGTCCGGTCTCTATACGGAAGCTTCTATTGCTCGTGTGGAAACGGCGATTGAAAACGCTACGGCTGTTGCTAATGCTGGTTACTCCATCAAAGAGCAGTCCAAGGTGGACGATGCTTACAATGCGCTGAACGGTGTTGCACTGGAGAAACAGCTTGCGGATTACAGCAAACTGAACGCTGCGATCGAAGCTGCACAGGAAACGCTCAACAACGCCGGCGATGAATACACCGAGGCTTCTAAGGAAGCTTTGCGCCAGGCTATTAGTGATGCAAGAGCCGTTGTGGCTGCAAAGTACGATGTGTCCCAGCAGCAGCTTGTGAACGACGCCGTTACGGCGCTGCAGGCTGTTCAGCTTGAACTGAAGGATGCTGATTATTCTGCTCTTGATGAGGCAATCCAGGCTGCGGAAGATTTCCTGGCAGATCCGGAAAACAAAGAGCTCTACACAGAAGATTCTCTGCAGAAGGTGCAGGATGCGCTTGACGCAGCCAAGGATGTTGACCGTGATCTGAATATTACCGAACAGGATCAGATCGACAGCGCTGTAGCAGACCTGACAGAATCTATGCAGGTCGGTGACGGCAATCTGGAGTACAAAGATGCGAATATCGGCGCACTGCAGGATGCAATCGATGCTGCAAACGCCAAGTTGTCTGCGGACGATATCGCCGATTATACAGATGATTCTGTCAACGCACTGAAAGATGCGCTGAAAGAGGCGGAAGATCTGCTTGCCAGCAATCCGGATGCTTCTGAACAGGATGCTGTCAATGCCGCTGTTGAAAAACTGAACGGTATCGAGCTTGTGCTCAAAGGCGCGGATTATTCTGCCCTTGATCAAGCTATCCAGGATGCGACCAATCGCTATACGCAGGCTGTTTCCTCCGGCAATTACACCGAGGATTCTCTTGCAAAATTGCTTGCAGCAATCGAGGCCGCTTCTGATATCGATCGTGACCTGACGATCAAAGAGCAGAACGTTGTGGACGAAGCTATTGCCTCCCTGAACGTGGAGCTTGTTCTTAAACCGGCCGATACAGGCGCACTGAGCGACGCGATCTCTGCGGCTGAAGACAAACTGGCCAACCGCGACAACTACACCGAGGATTCTGTCGCTGCCCTGCAGCAGGCGATCGATGAGGCAAAAGAACTGCTTGCCTCCGATCCGGATGTTTCGCAGGCCGACGAGATCCAGGCTGCGATCGACAAGATTAACAACACCGAACTGGTGCTCAAGGGCGCGGATTACACCGTTCTCGATGCACAGATCAAGGCTGCCGAGGACCTGCTTGCCGGTGATACTTCCAACTTCACCAAGGATTCTCTGGCTGCACTGAATGCCGCTTTGACAGATGCAAAGAACGTCGACAGATACCTGACCATTCAGGATCAGGCCGATGTGGACACCGCCGCCGCCGCGCTGGCTTCTGCACTGGAGACCATGCAGACCTACACGCCTTTGACCTCGGTCACGATCGTTCCGTTGAACTCGAATGACTGGAAAGAGGGCGAGCTGATCTACCACAAGACGCCTTGGTACAAGACGTGGACCAGCCAGACTGTGCCGGTCGGCTATGAGATCAATGACGGCGCTGCCGTTAAGAATGTCACCTGGTCTTATGCCAAGTGGTCCGTCGATAAACCCGAAGCCAAAATCGAAAACGCCACCAATGAATCGGCCACGATCCGTCCGACCTTCGGTGTCGGCCCGCGTTCCTGCTGGATTCAGGTAACGATTGAAGATTATAACGGCAACGTTGTAACTTCTGACCCGATCAAGGTTCGTTTCTACAACTGGGATTGGCAGATCAAGTGAATGTGACCGAATTTCGGTTTGCAAAACAAAAAGATCCTCCGGCGGTATCCGCCGGGGGATTTTTTTGTCCGATCCGCGTTTTTACAAACGTTCTTTGAAATTATATAAAAAAACTATTGCAATTTTGCGCTTGGTGTGGTAATATACTACCGCTAACAATTTGCAAAGAGGTGAAAGTAATGAAAGACGGAATTCATCCTGAATACAAAGAATGCACTGTTAAATGCGCTTGCGGCGCTACTTACGTCACAAAGAGCACGAAAGGTGACATGAAGGTAGATATCTGCTCCAAATGTCATCCGTTCTTCACCGGCAAGCAAAAGCTCGTGGATACCGGCGGGCGCGTGGATCGCTTTAACAAGAGATATGGTATCAAAGGTTAAACAAACAAAAGGCAACGTTCGCGTTGCCTTTTTTTGTAGGCAGATGTGGTGTGTATGAAGTCGTACAAAACGGTCAAACAGCCGGCTTCGGACCGGTTTGTTGAAAAAAAGTCTGAATTTATTGGTCATGCCGCACCGATCGATTCGGCCGATGCAGCCATGCAGTTCGTGGCCGAGATCAAAAGCAGGTACCGCGACGCCACCCACAATGTCTGGGCCTATCTTCTGCCCGATGGTATCACCAAACGCTTCAGTGACGACGGTGAGCCCTCCGGCACGGCCGGCATGCCGGTGCTGGAGGTGATCGAAAAGGCGCAGGTCGTCGGTGTCTGTGTAGTCGTTACGCGTTATTTCGGCGGCATTTTGCTGGGAGCCGGCGGGCTTGTGCGCGCATATGCCCATGGCTGCAAAATCGCACTGGACGCTGCGGGCGTCGTGACCATGCAGCCATGCGATGTGCTGCAGATGAAGCTGGACTATGCTTTTTACGACCGTCTGCGTATTTTGATGGCGCAGTACGGTGCGGTAGAGGAATCGTCGCAGTTTGCGCAGGACGTTACGGTGTGCTGCCGTCTTGCCTGTGAAAAGACAGATGCGTTTTGTGCGGCGGTTTGCGAACACAGCGGAGGGAAGTGCCTGCCGAAAAATGACGGCACGGTTTTTGCCGCTGTAGATTAATTTAAAATGTTTTTAATGACATGGAAAAAGAAAAGGGAGTTTTACTTCCTTTGTTGCTTTGGTTGTATTTCAATGTTGACGATTTCGGGGTAGTTGAACAGGCGAAGCGGAAATTCCGAATTTCCGAGCCCGCGTGAAACGATCATCTGCGGGTGCGTACCGAAAATGCCTTTGGCGTATTTCGGGAACAGCCCCTGTCCCGGTGAAAAGCACGGGCCAATACCCGGTAAGTCAAACTGACCGCCGTGTGCGTGGCCGCTGAGCATCAGGTCAAAGTTAAAACGGCTGTAGCGCAGCGCTTCGATCTTTTCAAAGTTTTCGGGAAAGTGGCACAGCACCAGCTTAAACCCTTCACGCGTTTCAAAGTCTTTTAAAAGCGGCGTCAGGTCATCGTACTGAAAATTGCCCATGGCACGCTTTACATAGTCTTTTTTATCGGCCTGCTTTTCACTGAGGCCTAAAACCGAGATGGTGTTGCCGCCCAGCTGAAAACGTTCCTCACGGTTGACCAGCACATGAAACCCGGCGGCTTCCAGCTGCTGCATCAGCGCTTCAAAATACGGCAGGCGGCGTTCGTGGTTGCCGGGAATATAGGCGACCGGCGCAATGCTGCAAAGTGTGCGTGCAAACTGCAGCATGTTTGTTTTGTTTTTACCGCGGTCGTTGATATAATCGCCGGTCACGGCGATCAGATCCGGCGAAAGGGCACGCGTTTTTTCTTCCAATGTCGGCAGGATAGCCGAGTGCAGGTCTGACAGCTGCACGATCTTTACCGGTTTGGTGATGCTGGCGTTTTCCAAACGGTATGTGGTGGTCACAATGTGCTCGTTCTGCCGTTTGGCAAGCAGCACCGCACCGCCTGCACCGGCCAGTGCACCAAGGAGCAACAGAGTGTTCGCTTTTTTCATGTTTTCACCTTCCTACTGGTGTTATGATACAATATTTTTCGGATTTTCGTCAATACTGAATCAATAAAAAGGGTTTTTGCAAAAAAACGCGTATAAAATAATGAAACATGCGGTATAATGTGGGGTGATGTCATGGCAGATACTATTCGTGAGAAAACGCAGGCAAACGAAGCGCTTATTTTAAGTGCGCGCGCCTGTCTTTCGGCGCATTCGCGCGGCCGCGAGCGGGATGAGGCGGCGTGCCCTTTGCGCACCTGTTTTCAGCGTGACCGCGACCGTATCATTCACTGCCAGTCTTTCCGCCGGCTGAAGCATAAAACGCAGGTCTTTTTGTCGCCGAGTGGCGACCATTACCGCACGCGCCTGACCCATACGCTGGAGGTCGCGCAGATCGCGCGCACGATCGCGCGTGCATTGTCGCTGAATGAGGATCTGACCGAGGCGATCGCCCTTGGCCATGATTTGGGTCACACACCGTTCGGCCACGCGGGGGAACGCGCCCTGAATCAGCTGGCTTCCTGTGGCTTTAAGCATTATGAGCAAAGCGTTCGTGTTGTGAAAAAGCTTGAAAAAGACGGCGCCGGGCTGAATCTGACGGCTGAAGTGTGCGACGGCATCCTTTGCCATACAAAAGGGCAGGAGGCTTTTACACTGGAGGGGCGCATCATCCGCATTGCCGACAAAATTGCTTACCTCAACCACGACATAGACGACGCCATCCGGGCCGGTGTGATCTATGAAGAGGATATCCCGATCGAGCTGCGCATGGCGCTTGGCATGTCCAAGACGGAACGTATCGACAATATGGTGCGCGATGTGATCGATAACAGCGCCGACACGATCTGTATGAGTGAGCATATGCAGGTCAATTTTGACGATCTGCACGATTATATGATGGTGGCGGTCTATACAAACCCCGTCTGTAAAAGTGAAGAAAAAAAGGCCGCTGAAATGCTTGGGCTTCTTTTTGCACATTATACGGCCGACCCGCAGGACATGCCCGACATGTATGTTAAAATCGCGGAGGAAGAGGGAACACAGCGTGCCGTTTGTGATTATATTGCCGGCATGAGCGATGTTTATGCCGTAAAAATTTTCAATCAGCTTTATGTGCCGAAATTTTGGGTTACATAATTTTTCGGAGGTGAGACGGTGCCCATTCCTGAGTCTTTTTTGCAGGAGCTGAAATTCAAATCTGAAATTGAAGATGTGATCTCACCGTATGTGCAGCTGAAACGGCGCGGCTCTACACTGGTTGGTCTGTGCCCGTTTCACAATGAAAAAACACCGTCGTTTACCGTGTATCCGCAAACACAGTCGTTTTACTGCTTTGGCTGCGGCGCCGGCGGCGATGCGATCACGTTTATCAAAAAAATCGAAAACCTGGATTATGTCGATGCCGTCCGTTTTCTGGCAGAGCGCGCCGGGCTCAACATGCCACAGGAGGGTGTGGATGACAGTCTTTCTGTCAAGCGCCGCACCATTTTGGAAATCAACCGTGCAGCCGCCAAGTTTTTTTACAGCAGCCTTTATGCTGCAGGCAAGGATGCCGAGACGGCACGACAGTACTATCAAAACCGTAAACTGACTGAACAGACGGTCCGCCATTTCGGCCTGGGTTATGCACCCAATACATGGGACGCGCTTTTGCGCCACTTGACCGCTAAAGGGTACAAAGCTTCAGACGTGGAACAGGCCGGGCTTGCCCGGCGCGGCCGAAACGGCGGGTATTACGATGTGTTTCGCAACCGCGTAATGACGCCGATCATTGACGTGCGCGGCAATGTGATTGCTTTTGGCGGGCGTGTGCTGGATGACAGCAAACCAAAGTATATCAATACGTCTGATACGCTCGTTTACAAAAAAACGAACGCGCTTTTTTCACTGAATTTTGCGAAGGATAGCGGCGAACGTGCCATTATACTGTGCGAAGGGTATATGGATGTGATCATGATGCACCAGGCAGGCTTTCCCAATGCAGTCGCCGGCTGCGGCACGGCGCTGACGGAAGAGCAGGTGCACCTGATCGCCCGTTATGCTGACGAGGTGATTTTGGTTTACGACGCCGACGAGGCCGGCCAAAAAGCCCTGAACAAAGCGGTGCCGATGTTTCGCAAGACCGATCTGAAAATCCGCATCCCGTCGCTTTACGGCGGCAAGGACCCGGACGAGATCATCAAAAATCTCGGCGCCGACCGTTTTCGCGGTATGATCGAAAAATCAGCCAATGAAACCGAGTATGCGCTTTTAAAGCTGCGCGACCAGTTTCCGCTGGAGACGACGAGCGGCAAAATCCAGTATGTAAATGCCTGTATGCGCGTTTTGGCCGATGTTTCGCCGGTAGAGCAGGATGTTTATCTTTCGCGTCTTGCCGACGAACTGCAAATTGAAAAAACCAGCCTGACGGCTCAGCTGCAGGCTTACCAAAAACGCCACACCGGCGGCGAAAAATACCGCCAGAACCGCGAGATCGTGCGCGACAGCATTACAGACAATGTCAAGGAAGCGCACCGGCTCAATGAATCGGTAAAGGCCTACAAGGCGCAGGACAGGCTGATCGTTTTGCTGATGCTTTACCCGGACTGCGCACAGCTTCTGGACAAGTCCGGCTTTTCGGCCGAGGCTGTCAACAATGGCTTTTTCAAAACGGTTTTTACTTTGCTTGCCGAGCGCATACAAAACGCGCTCGACATCAGCCTGACTTCTTTGTCACAGTACCTGTCGGAGGAGGAGCTGTCACGTCTCAGCCGCCTGGCTGCAACCGGTGCAAAGAGCGACGACCCCAAGCGTGAGTTTTTAGAGTGCTTAAAAACGCTGCAGGCCGAGTACCGAAAAGCGCCGCAGGATATTACACATATTTCAGATGACGATTTTCGCCATCTGTTTGATAAAAACAACAAAAATCATACATAAATGAAGAGGAGCCGTATATGGAAATAAATCTTACCCCTAATGCCCCGGTCAGTGAGGCGAAAAAGAACGCTGCGTTTAAAGCGCTGATCGAAAAGGGCAAAGCTGCCGGCCATTTGACCGCGCAGGATATCGACATGCTGATCGTGGATCTGGATCTTGATGTGGAAGAGCTGGAAAAACTCAATGAAATGGTCGAGTCAAACAACATCACGATCATAGACGATTTCTCGGCCGAAGCGCTGGACGGCATCAGTCTGGAAGTAGACCTGCCGAAAGAGACGGACGCGCAGGAAACCGTGGCCACCAATGAGGCAACGGCCATGGATGACCCAGTCAAGGTATATCTGAAAGAGATCGGCCGTGTACCGCTTCTGACCCCGGAAGAAGAGATCGACCTGGCCATGCGCATCTCGGAAGATGACCAAAAGGCCAAGCAGCGCCTTGCTGAGGCAAATCTGCGTCTGGTCGTCAGCATTGCCAAAAAATATGTCGGCCGTGGCATGCAGTTCCTGGACCTGATCCAGGAGGGTAACCTCGGTCTGATCAAGGCTGTGGATAAATTCGATTACACGAAAGGCTTTAAGTTCTCCACATATGCCACCTGGTGGATCCGCCAGGCCATTACGCGTGCTATTGCCGACCAGGCCAGGACCATCCGTATTCCGGTGCATATGGTCGAAACCATCAACAAAGTGAAAAAGGCCAATTCGCAGCTTCTGCACGAAAACGGCCGCGAACCTACGCCGGATGAGATTGCGGAGTATTTGGACATGTCTACCGACAAGGTGCGCGAGATTTTGCGTGTGGCGCAGGAGCCTGTTTCACTGGAAACGCCGATCGGCGAGGAAGAGGACTCTCACCTCGGTGACTTTATTCCGGACGACGAGGCCCTTGCCCCGGCTGATGCTGCCTCTATCAGCTTGCTGAAAGAGCAGCTTTCCGAAGTGCTTAAAACACTGACCCCGCGGGAAGAAAAGGTGCTGCGCCTGCGCTTTGGCCTGGATGACGGCAACCCGAAAACGCTCGAGGAAGTCGGCAAGGAGTTCAACGTAACGCGTGAGCGCATTCGCCAGATCGAGGCCAAGGCACTCAGAAAACTGCGCCATCCGAGCCGCAGCAAAAAATTAAAGGATTTTATTGACGGATGATTACACAGGAACAGATCGAACGCATTAATACGCTGGCGCGCAAGGCAAAGTCTGAGGGCCTGACCGATGCGGAAAAAACGGAACAGGCCGCGCTGCGCCGCGCCTATATTGATGCAATGAAAGCCAGCCTGACCGCGCAGCTCGATAACACATATTACACTGTCTCTTATACACATCTCCGAGCCCACGAGACACTGAGCGATCTCG
>URDW01000037.1 GCA_900546735.1 uncultured Oscillospiraceae bacterium | reverse complement strand
CCTATTAAGTCGTCGGCAGCGTCAGATGTGTATAAGAGACAGGTGCTATTATGTATATGGTAATTCAATGTTCTCAGGATGAGAGTGAGCCGCAAGGCTCGCTCTCAAATTATTATGGGGACTTTTTGGAGGGAGTTTATGGCCGGCAACATTGCAAGCCGCGTGGCACAGCTGGCGGCGCCTTTTGCCCAGTCGCTCGGGCTCGACATCTGGGATGTGCAGTATGTCAAAGAGGGGTCGCAGTGGTACCTGCGCATATTTATCGACAAATCCGGCGGCGTGTCGCTTGACGACTGCGTGGCGCTTACGCGCGCCGTTACCAAGCCGCTCGACGATGCGGACCTGATCAGCACCAGCTATATGCTGGAGGTCTCGTCGCCCGGCATCGAACGCGCGCTGACCAAAGACGCGCATTTTGAAAAGAGCATCGGCTGCCCGGTCATGCTGCGCACTACGCGCCCGCGCGACGGCGTGCGCGATTTTGCCGGCGTGCTGGAGGCGTATGACGGCGGTGTGCTCACGCTGCGCCTCGCGGGCGGCGAAACGCAGCAGTTTGCAAAAAAAGAAACGTCCTTCGTTAAGCTGGACGATTTTGATATGGATGACTTTAAAAAGCCAATCGACATCGAGGAGGAAAACGGAAAAAATGAGTAAGGAATTTTTTGAGGCAGTCAAAATGATCGAGCAGGAAAAGAACATTCCGGCCGACTATCTGTACGAAAAGATCGCGGCGGCCATCGTCGTGGCAGCCAAGCATGATTTTGGCGGCAAAGACATCGTGCACTGCGACATTGACCCCGAAAAGCAGAAGGTCAAGGTCTATGCCACAAAAAATGTTGTGGAAGAGATCGAGGACCCCGACACCGATCTGACACTGGAGCAGGCGCAGCAAATCAAGAAAAGCGCCAAGGTCGGCGGCACGGTCGACATCCCGATCAAAACGAAAAACCTGGGCCGCGTCGTTGCGCAGACGGCTAAACACGTTATCCGCCAGGGCATTAAAGAGGCGGAGCGCAGCCAGATGTATAAGGAGTTCCAGAGCAAAAACCAGGAACTGCTCACGGCCCGCGTTGTGAAGATCGATCCGATCACCGGCAACGCCACGCTGGAGATCGGCAAGAACGAGGCCGTTCTGCCGCGCGCCGAGCAGGTGCCGGGCGAAGTGCTGAAAGAGGATTCGCTCATCAAAATCTTTGTCGTGGACGTAAAGGAAAGCGGCAAAGGCCCCAAGATCATGATTTCCAGAACGCATCCCGGCCTGGTGCGCCGCCTGTTTGAGACGGAGGTGCCTGAAATTTACGACGGCACCATCGAGATCAAGTCCGTTTCGCGTGAGGCCGGTTCCCGCACCAAGATCGCGGTCTACAGCCGCGAGGCAGATGTGGACCCCGTCGGTTCCTGCATCGGTCCCAGGGGTCAGCGTGTTTCCGCCATTGTGGATGCGCTCGGCGGTGAAAAAATCGACATTGTGCAGTACAGTGAAGACCCGGCGCAGTTCATTGCGGCCGCGCTTGCACCCAGCGAAGTGCTCGGCGTGGAAATTTTGGACGAGGACGTGAAGTCCTGCCGCGTGACCGTGCCGGACGGCCAGCTCAGCCTGGCCATCGGCAACAAGGGGCAGAATGTGCGCCTGGCGGCCAAGCTCACCGGCTGGAAGATCGACATCAAGCCGGAAAGCGGCTTTTACACCGGCCAGAGCGAAGAATAATTTTTAGATAAGGGTGTGACGTTGTGAAAGAAAAGCATGTGCCGATGCGTATGTGCGCCGGCTGCCGGCAGCGCTTTGAAAAGCGCCAGCTGATCCGCGTGGTCAAAAGCCCTGAAGGTGAAATATCGATCGACAAAACCGGCAAAAAGTCCGGTCGCGGCGCGTATCTTTGCTGCAAGGAAAGCTGCCTGAAAATGGCGCTCAAAAAACATGCGTTTGACCGTGTGTTCCAAATGCAGCTCGGCGAAGAGATTTATGACGAACTCAGGCAGGAGCTCGAAAATGGCGAGTGATAAGCTGCTGTCCATGCTTGGGCTTGCAAGGCGCGCCGGTGTGCTGCGCGCCGGGCACGACGCCACTGTGAAATCCATTGTTGCGCGCCGCGCAAAGTGCATTTTGTACTGTGCGGACGCTTCTGAACGACTGGTCAGAGAAATACAGCACCTGTCTGCCAAACACCATCTGGCCGCTCCGTTTTACCCGCTGGGCTGCACCATGCAGGCGCTTTATGCAAAAACAGGGCTGCGCTGCGGCATCCTGAGCATAGAGGACCGGCATTTTGCAGACGGCATCCAAAAACTGGCAGACAAACAATAGACTATCATCAAGGAGGATTTGTTTATGGTAATAAAACAAAAGCTTTCAGACGTTGCGGCAGATTTCGGCAAAAAGAACAAAGAGCTGATCGACCTTCTGGCCGATTATACAGACGGCCCGCCGAAAAAAGCCAACAACGTCCTTACGGAACAGGACCTTGATATCATCATCGACAAGCTGACTGCGTCGTCTGTTATCGACGATGCCGATAAATATCTGGAACGCTTTGCAAAAAAGGGCGGTCAAAAGCCTGCCAAAAAACAGCAAAGCAAAAAGCAGCAGGCGCAGGCCGCCATTTTGCAGATGGCAGAGCAGGCTGCAAAGCGTGCCGAAGAAAAGGCCAAGAAAAAGGCCGAAACGGTGCCGCAGGCGCGCACCAAGGGCGCGGCGCACCATGTAGACACGCGCTCCAGCAATGTCGACCTGGAAAAATACAACCAGAAGTATGAGGATATTGCGCCGTCGCGTTCCATAAGCGACCTTTCCACCAAGCAAAAGCTCAACCAAAAGAGCAAGCAGTACCGCAAAAAGCGCCCGCAGGGCATGCACGCGCACTCCAAGCGCGAAACGGAGCAGCAGCGTCTTGCCCGCATCAAGGAGCAGCGCAAAAAGCAGCAGATCGTTGTGAAGATCCCGGAGGAGATCACGATCGGCGAGCTTGCTTCGCTTCTGCGCATGACGGCGGCCGAGGTCATCAAAAAGGCGTTCCAGCTCGGCGTTACGGCCACGATCAACGAAACGATCGACTTTGACACGGCTGAGATCATTGCGATCGAACTTGGCGCAAAGGTCGAGAAAAAGGTCGAACGCTCCATTGAAGAGCAGATCATTGAGGACACGCAGGACACCGACGAGAACACCGTGCCCAGAAGCCCGGTCGTCTGTGTCATGGGTCATGTTGACCACGGCAAAACGTCGATCCTGGATGCGATCCGCCACACCAGCGTGACCGATACGGAGGCCGGCGGCATCACACAGCATATCGGCGCTTATCAGGTCAACTGCGGCGGTCAGCGCATCACGTTCCTCGACACGCCCGGCCACGCTGCATTCACGGCCATGCGTGCCCGCGGCGCCATGGCCACCGATATTGCCGTGCTGGTCGTTGCGGCCGACGACGGCATCATGCCGCAGACGGTAGAGGCCATCAACCACGCCAAGGCCGCCGGCGTCGAGATCATCGTCGCCATCAATAAAATGGACAAAGAGGGCGCCGATCCCCAGCGCGTCATGCAGCAGCTGACCGAGTATTCGCTCGTGCCCGAGGAATGGGGCGGCGACGTCATCTGCGTGCCGGTCTCGGCCAAAACGGGCATGGGGCTTGACAAACTGCTTGAAACGATCTTGCTCGTTGCCGAAATGAGCGAGCTGCGCGCCAATCCGGACCGCGCGGCCAAGGGCGTGGTCATTGAAGCGAAGCTCGACAAGGGCCGCGGCCCCATCGCCACGCTGCTTGTGCAAAACGGCACGCTGCGCACGGGCGACATCGTTGTGGCCGGCACTTCGGTCGGCAAGATCCGTGCCATGGTCGATTTCCGCGGCAAAAAGATCAACTCGGCCGGCCCTTCCGTACCGGTGGAGATCATGGGTCTGGACAGCGCCCCGATGAGCGGCGACACGTTCGACGTTGCGTCTGACGAACGTCTGGCACGCCAGCTGGTCGAACAGCGCCGCGAAAAAGAAAAAACGCAGCGTCTGGGTCATGGCCCGGCCGTCAGCCTCGACAACCTGTTCGATGCGCTGAACGAGGGCAGCATGAAAGAGCTCTGCCTGATCGTCAAGGCCGACGTGCAGGGTTCTGTGGAGGCTGTGAAGCAAAGCCTTATGAAGATCGAAAACGACGAAGTGCGCGTCAACATCATTCTGGGCGGCGTCGGCGCCGTGAACGAAAACGATGTGATGCTGGCTTCGGCTTCCGGCGCCATGATCATCGGCTTCAACGTCGGTGTAGATCCGAGCGCGGCCGACAATGCGCAGCGTGACGGCATCGAGATCAAAACGTATTCGATCATTTACGACCTCATTAATGATATTACAGACGCTATGCGCGGCATGCGCGCGCCGAAGTACCGCGACGTGGACATCGGTACCGTCGAAGTGCGCGAAGTCTACAAGGTCTCCACGGCCGGCACCATTGCCGGTTCGCTGGTGACGGGCGGTGTGGTGCGCCGCGAGGGCAAGTGCCGCATCCTGCGCGGCGGCAAGCAGATCGGCGAAGCGCCGATCGCCTCCCTCAAGCGTTTTAAGGACGATGCCAAGGAAGTATCCTCCGGCTACGAGTGCGGTATCTCGCTCAAGGACTGGAACGACATCGTCGTCGGCGACACGTTTGAGGTCTATATCACCGAAGAGTACAGAGACTGACGAAAGGAAGTGGGTCTATGCCCGGTTTCCATGTGGACCGCTTGTCAGAAGATATTAAACGTGAGATCGTTGCCCTGATGCGCACTTTAAAAGATCCGCGCATCGGCGGCATGCTCACGGTCGTAAAAGTGGATGTTTCCAAAGATTTAAGCTATGCCAAGGTGTACATCAGTGCACTGGAGGGCATTGAACGGGCAAAGCAGTCGGTGCAGGGGCTCAACAGCGCCTCCGGCTACATCCGCCGCGAACTGTCAGCCAGGCTGCACCTGCGCAAAAGCCCTGAACTGAAATTTATTGCCGATGACTCTGTGGAAAAGAGCATCGCCATGTTTGAACGTTTAAAAGGACAGGAAAAAGATGGAGATTGATCTGCAAAAATGTGCCGATTGGCTGAAGGCGCACGATGATTATGTGATTTTGACGCACGCCCACCCGGACGGCGATACGCTCGGCAGCGGCTTTGCGCTGTGCACGGCGCTTCGCCGGCTCGGCAAGCACGCCAATGTGCTCAACGAAAGCACGATCCCGGCCAAGTACAGCTATATTTATGATTCGTACACACCGCAGACGTTTGAGGTGCAGCATGTGGTGGCGGTCGACATTGCGACCGAAAGCCTGCTTGGCGGACTGCAGCCGCAGTATGCCGGCAAGGTCGACCTTTGTGTGGACCACCACGGCTCCAACACGTTTTACGCCATGCAGTCGTATGTGGATCCCGGCTCGGCCTCGTGCTGTGAAATCATTTTTGCGCTGATCGGGCTGCTCGGTGTGCCGGTCGACACTTATATTGCCGACTGCATCTACACCGGCGTTTCGACCGATACGGGGTGCTTCCGCTTCGGCAACACCACATCGAACTGCTTTTCCGTGGCGGCGGAGCTGATCAAAAAAGGCGCTCACAATGTTATGATCAACCGCAAAATGTTTGAGACAAAAACAAAAACCTATGCCCATCTGGAGCGTTTGGCGCTGGAGGGTATGCGGTTTTATTACGCCGGCCGTCTGGCCATCATTACGGTCACACAGCAGATGTATGCGAAGACCGGCTCCAGCGAGCAGGAGACGGAGGCGCTGACGCCGTTGACCCGCCAGGTGGAGGGCACCGAAATCGGCATTACCCTGCGCGAAAAGAAAGACGGCACCTGCAAGGCTTCGATCCGAACCTATGAGTCGGTCGATGCTTCCAAGCTGGCCGCCTGCTTCGGCGGCGGCGGCCACAAAGAAGCGGCGGCCTGCAATATTGCGGCCGACGTGGAAACGGCCACCGACATGCTGGTGCGCCAGTGCGGTGCGTTTTTAAAATGACGGGGCTCATCTGTTTAAATAAGCCGGCGGGCATCTCGTCGTTCGGCGCTGTGGCGAAAGTGCGCGGCATCACGCGCGAAAAAAAGTGCGGCCATACCGGCACGCTCGACCCAATGGCTTCCGGCGTGCTGCCGGTGCTTTTGGGCGGTGCAACGCGCTTTCTTGACTACCTGCCGGACAGTGACAAGGCCTACCGCGCCGGCTTTCAGCTTGGCGCCGTGACCGATACGCTCGACTCCACCGGCCGTGTCCTGCAGACGCGGCCTTTTTCTGATGTGTCTTTTCAGGCGCTGCAGCAGGCTGTGCACGCCTTTCAGGGCGAGATCGAGCAGGTCCCGCCCATGTATTCGGCCTGCCATGTGGATGGCCGGCGGCTTTATGAACTGGCGCGCGCCGGCAAAGAGGTAGAGCGTCCGCCGCGCCGCGTGGTGATCCATAAGATCGAGCTGCTTTCTTACGATGCGCAAAACGGCACCGGGGCGCTCGACGTGCTTTGCTCCAAGGGCACTTATGTCCGCACGCTGATCGACGACATCGGCCAACGCCTCGGCTGCGGCGCCATGATGACGGCGCTTACGCGCACGGCGGCCATGGGCTTTTCCCTGGAAAACTGCGTGTCGCTCGAGTCGCTGCAGCAGCTGCGCGACACGGGGCAGGGCTTTGCACAGGTGCTCATCCCGGTCGACCGGGCGCTTTTGGCTTATCCGGCCGTGCAGGTCAGCTGTGCGCAGAGCCGCCGCTTTTCCAACGGCGGCGCCCTGGACCGTACGCGCGTGCGTGCCGATCGCACAGACGGTTTGTGCCGTGTCTACAGCGACAGCGGCGACTTTCTGGGCCTTGGGCAGTGGACGCAGGAAGCGCTTGTTGTAAAACGAATTTTAGTTAAAAGAGACTGAGAGTATGGAAGAACAAAGAAAAGCCGTTGCACTCGGCGATTTTGACGGCATGCACCGCGCGCACCAAATGGTGGTGACCGGTGCGGAAAATGCAGTCATTTACTGTGTGCACAACCGTTTTTCGCTTTTGCAGAAAAGCATTTTTTTGCGCCGCTATCCAAACACGCAGTTTGCCGATTTTGACCTGATCCGCAATCTGCCCGGCGAGGCGTTTATTGAACAGATCCTGCTTGGCCGCCTTGGCGCTGAAACGGTGCTTTGCGGTTTCAATTTCCGCTTTGGGCGCGGCGCGTCGTGGAGCGCAATGGACCTGCGCCGCTACTGCGAGGCGCGCGGCGTTTGGGTGCGCATTCTGGAACACCTGGATTACGGCGGAGAGCCGATCAGTTCCACCCGCATCCGCGCGGCGCTTGCTCGGGGCGACATCCGCCAGGCAAACGAAATGCTCGGCTATGCTTTTACATTTGAAAATGAGGTCATGCACGGCGACCAGCGCGGCCGCACCATTGATTTCCCGACCATCAACCAGTACCTGCCGCAGGGGCTGGTCATGCCGAAATACGGCGTTTACGAAAGCCGCACCGAGGTGGACGGAATACTGTACAAATCGTTTACGAACATCGGCCTGCGCCCCACCTGGCAGGTGGACTGGCCGCTTTGCGAAACGCACATTTTCGGCTACCGCGGCGATCTGTACGGGCGCACGGTGCGTGTGGAGCTGGTGGATTATTTGCGCGGTGAAAAAAAATTCAGCACAGTAGAGGAGTTGAAACAGCAGCTTGAGTACGATAAAAGCCGTATTGTTTGATTTTGACGAGACCCTGCACGACCGCATGCAGGCTTTTGACGGCTATGTGGCCGACTTCCTTGCCCATTTCTGTCCGGGCATCAGCGCTGCAGAAAAAGAAAAGCGCGCCGCCGACATGGTCCGGTACTGCGGCGGCGGGTATACGCAGGGCAGGGATTACTATGAAAAGCTGGGCGAATTGTGGCACTGGGCAGACCGTCCGCCGGCCGAAACGTGCATTACATATTACAACCGGAATTTTCCCAAGTACTGCAGCGTCTTTCCCGAGGCAAAAACGCTTTTTGCCCGCCTCAAAGAACTGGGCTATACCGTCGGCGTGGTCACGAACGGCCCGTCCGAGCTGCAGCACGGCAAGCTGGAGGGCAGCGGCTTGATGCCATGGTGCGATTTTCTGGTCGTCAGCGGCGACGTCGGCGTCCATAAACCAGACCCGCGCATTTTTCTTTATACCGCCGAAAAGTACGGTCTGGACCCGGCAGCGTGCGTCTATGTCGGCGACCACCCGGTCAATGACATTGAAACGGCGTTAAAAGCCGGCATGCACGCGATCCGCATGAACGTGGGCTGGTTCAAAGACCAGGGTCTGCGCGACGATGTGCCCAATATCACATCCATTTTGCAGGTGCTGGACGTTTTGAAAAATGGTTGACAACGCCAGGCTCGTCTGTTATAATATTTAAGCCGTTCAATGGACGGCGATCCTTGCTCCGGGCAACCGGGGCCAAAAGTCCAAAAGGAGGTGCTGACAGTGGCAGTAAGAAATTATGAACTCGTACTGGTTTTCTCCCTTTCCAAAGGAGACGAAGCAGTAGAAGCTCTGAAGACGAAGTTCAGCGATCTGATCAGTAAAAATGGCACACTCGGCGAAGTCAGTGATTGGGGTAAGAGAAAGCTTGCCTATCCGATCAACTACGAGACCGACGGCTATTATTACATCGTTCAGTTCAGCGCTGAAGAAAACTTCCCGGCTGAGCTCGACCGTGTCATCAATATCACGGACGGCGTTCTTCGCTCTTTGATCGTAGCGAAGAAATAAGGAGGCATTCACATGATCAATAGTGTTGTGCTCATGGGCCGTCTTACTTTTGAACCTGAGCTGCGCACAACGCCTTCCGGCGTTTCCGTGGTTCGTCTGCAGATCGCTGTAGACAGGCGTTTCCAGCGCCAGGGCGAAGAAAGAAAGGCCGACTTTATTGATGTTACGGCATGGCGGCAAACCGCCGAATTCGTTTCCCGTTATTTCCACAAGGGCGACATGATCGCGATCGAGGGCTCTATCCAGACCGACAATTTCACCGACAACGCCGGCAACAAGCGCAAAAGCGTTACGGTGGTCGCAAACAACGTTTCGTTCTGCGGCTCCAGGTCTGAAAGTGCTTCGGCAGGCGGCAATGCCTATGCCGCAGCCGCACAGCAGGCGGCGCCTGCACCCAGCTACTCCAACGCCGGTCATTCCGATTTTGAAGAAATTGTGGACGATGACGACCTGCCTTTCTAAGTGAGGAAAGGACAATTTTATAAGGAGGAAAACTACAGTGGCATACGATAAGAACCGTGCAAGAAAAGGCAGAAGAAAAGTCTGCGCTTTTTGTGTGGATAAGGTTGAAGAAATCGATTACAAAGATGTGGCCAAACTCAGAAAGTATACTTCTGAAAGAGCCAAGATCCTGCCCCGCAGAGTCACCGGCACTTGCGCCAAGCATCAGAGAGAGCTGACCACGGCTATCAAAAGAGCCCGTCAGGTCGCGCTTCTTCCCTACACGGCAGACTAAGTTACCTGTGTTTTTTACGCCCGCAGTTTTGCGGGCGTTTTTTTATTTGTAAAAAAAGGCGAGCTGTGCTCGCCTTTCTCTTTTGCCCTTTTTTCAATTACTCTTTCTTTGCTGAAAGCAGTCGTTCTCGGGAACGTTTTTTCAAAAACGGCACGGCAAACAAAACGGCCTTGCACACGTTGTCGGCGATCATGCAGTACCAAACGGCGCGCAGCCCCAGGCCCCACACATTTACGCAAAGCGCGGTAAACAAAATGCGCACACACCACATGCCGAACGCCTCTGCAAAAAAGGCGTAGCGCGTGCGCCCAAGCCCGTAAAAAATGCCTTCCAGCACGATCATCAGTCCGTAAAACGGCTCAGACAGGGCAACCAGCCGCAGCATCTGCGCGCCCAGCTCCACAACGGCCGCACTTGGGGAAAACAAGCGCATCAGCGCCTGCGCGCCGAAAAACAGCGCCACGCCGCTTATGCACATCATGCCCACGGTCAGCAAAACACTCAGCCGGGCAACACTTTTTAGCTTTTCGGTGTTGCCCTCGCCGCGCGCGTTGCCGATCAGGGTGGAGGCGGCTGTGCGCAGGCCGTAGCCCGGCACATAAAAAATCGTTTCCGCCGTTACGGCAATGGAGTGCGCGGCAAACACTGTGGTGCCCATGCCGGAAACCAGGCTCGCAAACACAACGTACCCCAGGCACGAGACCATGCTGCTGCCCAGCACCGGCACGCCCAGATTGGCGCAGGCTTTCAGCAGCTTAGGGGAAAGGGAAAAGGTGCGCCACTGCCAGCAAAGCTGTTTGTTTTTCCGGCATGCTGCAAACATCAGAACACCGGAAAGTGTGTAGGCCACGGCTGAGGCAATGGCCGCGCCGGTCACGCCCAGATCCAAGCCGTAAATCAGGATGGAGTTGAGCAAAATGTTCAGCCCGTTTTCCGCCACGCTGATGAGCATGGGCGTTTTCGTGTTCTGCACGCCGCGCAGGGCAGAACCCATCACACTGCTGACACAGCGAAAAAGCAGCGGCACGCTG
Organism: uncultured Oscillospiraceae bacterium; assembly: GCA_900546735.1. Lineage (GTDB taxonomy): Bacteria > Bacillota > Clostridia > Oscillospirales > Acutalibacteraceae > Scybalenecus > Scybalenecus merdavium. The sequence goes on along the minus strand of URDW01000037.1, from coordinate 4,438 downwards.
ACAATGAAAAAGTAACGCGAGGCATTCGGCTGCACCGCGGCTTCAGCACCCATCCACACCGGGATCCACGGGCTCAGCGCCAGGGAAACGCCGGTCAGCGCCACGCCGGCTGAAACGGCCAAAAACAGCCCCTGTTCGGCCAGCTTTTTGACCTGCGCTTTGTCGCCGGCGCCGGCTGCGCGGGAAATCAGCACCAGCACGGCCGTGCCGATCGCGCCCGGCACGCTGTTGACCAGCCAGGTGATGGTGGTCGTTGTGCTGACAGCGGCCGTGGCCTGTTCGCCCAAATGGCCGACCATGGCTGTGTCCACATACTGCAGCAGGGTGGATAAGACCTGCTCCAGCACTGTCGGTATCGACAAAAGCACCAGCGTGCGAAACAGGCTGGTGTTTTGGCTTTGCATTTGTTTTGTCTTTGTCATCGGTCAACCTTCTGCTGCGCGAAATGTTACTTGCACGCGGCCGCTTCCAAGGGCTTCGGCCAGACCGCTCGGGTCGGTGACGCTGCCCAGCGGCGTGTAAGTGTAGGCGGTGGAAAAGGTCTGGTAAAACAGCACCAAACAGTCGCTGCCGTAAAGCATCAGGTCGCCGGCGCGGATCGTGCCCACGCGCTGCGCATCTGCCGGCAGGCTGTCTGAAAAGTAATGGTATTTTTCGTTGCCGTGCAATTCCTGCATGGTTATGGTCAGCGGCAGCTTTGCGGCCAGCGCCTGTGCGGCTTTGCTGCCGTTTAACGCGGCAGTAAAGGTTTGGCCGCTGGCAATGATCTCGATCGTTTGCATAGGGGTCGTCTCCGTTTCGCCGGCCGATGCCGCCTGCGTGTCTGCAGGCGACGTGGCCGCTGTGGTGTTGGGATGCGTTTCGGCGTTCGTCTGCGCCGTGGGGCTGCTTTGCGCAGCTTCACTGTTTTGCGCAGCGCGGCTGCAGCTGCAAAGCAGTGCTGTGCAAAGTGCAGCGGCCAGCAGTGCGGCAATCATCCTTTTCATGGACTTATGCACACACGCAGTGCCTGCATTTTTGCAGTTCAGCTGCGTCTTTGATCAGGATCTCGCCCTTGGCGTTATCATCGTCCATAATGATCTCGCCGACGGCCGGCACATAAATGTGGCCGCTTTTCGGGTTTTTAATGCTGTCCACGGGCGTGGTTACCGCAGCCTCCACGTCCGATTTTTCAAAGGCCAGGTCACAGTGGATCATTTCGCAGTCGATCAGCTTCAGACCGTTGCAGTAGCAAAACGGCTGCGTGCCGATGATCTTGCAGTTGATGAGTGTCAGATGGTCAGAGTACCACGCCAGGTACTCGCCTTTGACCACGCTGTTTTTGACGGTTACGTTTTTGCTGTGCCAGAAAGCGTCTTTCGTGTCGAATACGCAGTTTTCAAACACGGCGTCCTGAATGTACTGGAACGAGTATTTGCCCTGAAAGCGCACGTTGTAAAAGCGCAGGTTCTCGGCGCGCATCATAAAGTATTCGCTTATGGCTTCGCTGTCACGCATTTCAATGTCTTTGACCGACCAGCCGAATTCCGGCGAATCAATGGTGCAGTTCTCAATTTTTACATGGCTGCACTCGCGCAGCGCCTTGATGCCGCCCATGTGTGTGCGGCGAATTTCGATGTTTTCGCTGTACCACAGCGCCGCGCGGCACAGCTCGGTCATTTCACTGTTTTCGATTTTCAGGTCGTGGTCGTGCCAAAACGGGTAGCGCAGGTTGCAAAACGTGTGCTGCACTTCAATGTCGCTGCATTCTTTCAGCGCGCTTTCGCCGTCGGCCGGGCCGTCAAAGGCGCAGTCTTTCAGCAAAAGACCGTGGCTGCCGTACAGAGCGCGCTCCTCATCAAATTTTTTGCCGGTAATCGTTTGCATATGTTTTTCCTCCCTGGTGTAAACGTGGTTATTTTGGCTGCGTTTTGCTTTTCTGGATCTGGTAGACCAGGTAGTCCAGGCAGTCTATCTGTTTTTCTTTTGCGTGTACGTCGCTCAAAAGTTTTGCTCTGTGCCGCTGCAGCAGCTGCAGCCGTTCCTCACTGCCGCACCGGCCAAGCGTAAACTGCTTTATGAATTCCGGCGTACAGCCGGCGTCTTTCAGGTTTTGGATCAGTGCCTCGTTTGGGGACATGTTGCCGCTTCCTCCCCGCCGGCGTGCCGGCTTTTTGTTGCATACACAGTGTAGCACATGCAAAACCAAATAGCAAATACTTAGTTTTAATGGATATCCATAGTTGAAACCTATGAGATTGTATGCTATACTGACTCCGGGAGGGAAGTTATGGAACTTCGTGTTTTACAGTATTTTCTGGCCGTGGCACGCGAACAGAGCATTTCGGGTGCGGCGCGTGCGCTGCATCTTTCACAGCCCACGCTCTCTACACAGCTGCGCGATTTGGAAAAGGAACTGGGCAAACCGCTGCTCGTGCGCGGCACAAAGGGCTCGCGCCGGGTCACGCTGACAGACGAGGGCATGCTTTTGCGCAAACGTGCGGAAGAGATCGTGTCACTGGTACAAAAGGCGGAAAATGAAATTGCCCTGAGCGATGACGCAGTGGCCGGCGACGTGTATATCGGTGCAGGTGAGACCGACAGTGTGCGCTATCTGGCGCGGGCGGCGCAGTCGCTGCAGCAGAAATACCCGGATATCCATTATCACATCTCCAGCGGCAATGCAGCGTTCGTGGTCGAACAGCTCGACAAGGGTCTGGTCGATTTCGGTATTTTGTTTGGTATGGCAGACCCTGCCAAGTATGATATGCTCAAAGTCCCGGTCAAAGACGTGTGGGGCGTGATCATGCGCTGTGATGCGCCGCTGGCCGAAAAGGCGGTGATCGAACCGCAAGACCTTTGGGATAAGCCCCTGATCCTTTCCGAGCAGGAAAACCAGCGCGGTGACCTGGCTGCCTGGTTCGGGCGCGATCTGGACAGTCTGAATGTGGTGGCAACGTACAACCTTTTATATAACGGCGCACTTTTTGTGGACGAGGGGCTCGGCTACGCCGTGTCGTTTGACAAGCTGATCCATCCGAACCGCAGCAGCACGCTCTGTTTCCGGCCGCTTTCGCCGCGGCTTGAGGCAACAGCCTATCTTGTCTGGAAAAAATACCAGGTGTTTCCCAAGGCCGCTGCGCTCTTCCTGCGCCGCCTGCAGCAGACCTGGAGCGAATGATTGCGGCGTTTTTGAAAAGCTTGTGCTGTGCGCCGCGCCGTTATTTTATTAAAGAAACGGTCCCCGCCGTGTTGTTTCGGCAGGGACCGTTTTATTTTTTGGTCAGTTCCGCTAATGTCACCCAGTGGGGTATCACAAAGCGTTCAGGGAACGTCGCCGTCAGCTTTTTGTGCGCTTCTTCCCACGCCGCAAGCGTTTCGGGCGTCATGGAGGCCGCTGTGCCGCGGCAGGCAGTCAGACGGCCGTGCCAGCTCTCTCTTGTAAATTCGACCGGCGTCAAATAGGCTTCTTTATATGTCAGGCGAAAGTAGGGCAGGGTGCTGGTCGGCTGCTTGGCATCGCTTCGCTGCATACCGCAGCCGGTCCAGTTTGGGTTGTACTTTAGAATCAGTTTTTCGCTTGCCGCCGCCATTTCGCTTTCGTCCGGCAGCCACGCCATAAATAAGACCATAAGGCGGCCGCCGGGCTTCAGCATACGGCAGATGTTGCGTGCGGCTTCGTCGTTGTCAAAATACATAAAGCACTGGCAGGCCGTGACCGTGTCAAACGATTCATCGGGCAGCTCCAGCGCTTCGGCCGAAGAGACGATGTAGCGTATATCCATGCCGTGCGCCCCGGACAGCCGGCGCGCTTCGGCGATCTGGTTTTCGCTGATGTCCGCGCCGGTCCACTTTGCACCGTATGGGTACAGGGCGCGCGGCAGAACGCCGGTGCCGGTACCCAGGTCCAGCACATTCTGCCCTTTGCCGCAGACGCCGCGCGCCAGCAGGTGCTCGTAAAACGCCGGCGGGTAAATGTCGCGGTATTCGGCATATGCGCCGGAAGCTTTCCCCCAGTCAAAGCTGCGGCCGTGGTCAATGTGTGCCTGTTTCATATCGTCCTCCTGCAAAAAAGCATGGGCAGTGCACCGCACTGCCCATTGTTTATAAAGTCAAGCTTATTTGTCCAGGTTGGCTTTCAGGTTGTCCAGCTGTGCTTTCAGCTCAGCCGGCAGCGTGTCGCCAAACTTTGCATAGAATTCTTCGATGCCCTCGGCTTCTTTCTTCCATGCGTCTTTGTCCACGTCCAGGATATTGTCCAGGTCAGCCTCGGTCATATCCAGGCCGTCCAGGTTGATGTCCTTCGCGTAGGGCAGGTAACCGATCGCGGTCTCCTGCGCGTCGGCTTTGCCTTCGCAGCGGTCAATGATCCACTCCAGCACACGCATGTTGTCGCCGAAGCCCGGCCACAGGAAGTTGCCTTCGTCGTCTTTTCTGAACCTGTCTCTTATACACATCT
>URDW01000036.1 GCA_900546735.1 uncultured Oscillospiraceae bacterium | reverse complement strand
CGGCAACATCGGCGGCAAGCGTCCGCTGAAAAATTTGCTGAATGCAGATTATTACCAGGCGGTTATGGATTCAAAAGGGCAGACGCTCAGCGAAAAAACCTATAACTGTCTGCTTGGGATCGGCGTGCCCGGCGAGCAGCTGGATCGCGTGATCGAATTGTTGTCTGCATGAATAGATTAAAAAAACAGACCGGGAATAAAATCCCGGTCTGTTTTTTGCGGCGAAAGTAAACTTACAGCATGAACTGGATCGTCTGGCTTTCGCCGGCTTTCATCGTTACGGTGCGTGTATCACTTCCCACACTCAGGCCGCATGCAACCTCGATCGTCTGGTCGATTTCTGACTGGATGGTGACTTCGGCCGTTTTGGCATCGGTGTCCCATGTCAGGTTCGTGATAACGGCTCTGGTGCGTGTGCGCAGGCCTGTGAGTGTGCCGGCGTTGAAGCCGCTTTCCGGCAGGGCCGGCAGGATCTCAATGCGTCCGGTGTCGGAATACACCAGGCTTTCGTTTATGATGCCCAGGTAGCCGATGGCAAAGTCTGTGCAGTAGCAGCTGCCGCGGTCATAGTCGTGGTTCGTCATCAGCGAATCGTAATAAATTTTGTGGTTCATCAGGTTGAGCAGCGCGTCGGTCAGACTGATGCGGTCTTTCAGCCGTGCCGCGATCAGGCTGCGGTGTACCAGTGCGTGGCTGGCTTCGTTTTCACTTTCGCGGTTGGCAATGGCTTGCATACAGGCCCGTGCCAGCCGCGCGTCTGTTTGCGTTTCATCCAGCGGCCAGGCACAGTACAGGTGGCTCAAATGGCGGTGCTCATTGTTTTCTTCAAACTGGTTGCAGGCCCATTCCTTGAGTGCGCCGGTCTCGTCAAACAAATAAGGCGGCAGCTGGTCGATCATCGTCTGCCAGTAGTCCACTGTTTGTGTCTGTCCCAGGTCGTTCAGTACAGAGATCAGCATTTCCAGGTTGGAACGGCAGGCCGCAATGTCGATGGCGGTGTTCGCATCGGACGGGCTGGGGTAGTTGGATGGGTTATTTTCCGGCGAATAGCTTGGCAGAATGCAGTAGCTTTCGCCACGCTGCAGCACTGTTTTTCCGGCTTCGTAATGGATGTTGCCGTCGGCGTCCGTATAGTATTCCGGTGTCAGCATCTGGTCCCAGTAGTTTGCGGATTTTGTCAGAAGCGGCAGCAGAATATCCTCTTCCAGCCGCAGGTAGCCGCGCGTTTCAATGGCGGCGATCTGTTCGTCCGTCAAGTCCTCGGCTGTAGGCGAAAGTACGGAACGCAGCGCATCCAAATCGATTTCATCACTTAGCGGGATCTGTACGTTGCCCCAGGACTGCAGTGTTTCATACAGCGGCAAAATCAGCCAGCTGGCCCCAGCGTTCCAGTAGCGGAACGGGTAGGGGTAACAGGTCTCTGTGATCACGGCTTTGTCGCCGTCTGTGTTGACCGGTGCCTGGATGGCGTCCGTATAACCGTGCGTTGCCATGGCGTTTTCTTCCCAGTCGGGCAGCTGTCGCAGGATGAAGTAGGCGTAGCCTGTGTAGGAGGCCGGCATGTTGCCGCTGTTCATAGAAGAGGTCTGCAGGTTTACATTGGCGTCCATCGTGTATTTGCTGCCCCAGCCGGGGTTCCATTCGCCGGTCCACATGCCGTACAGGCGCGGCGTGGAAGAGCCGCTGCTGCAAAGATAGGCGTATCTGCCGGACTGGTAAACACGCTCAGCCAGTGCGCTGCTGATCTCTTTGGCGCCTTTTTGTTCTTTCAGCAGCGTTTCGTTAGCGACTGTGCTGTCGCCGCCCTGCAGCGAGAGCGTTACCGCGCTGTATTCCGGCGTGTAAAGCGACAGATGCGCCTGAAGCGCCGCATTGTAATCAAATGTAGAGCCATTTATGTATTTCTGCGCGGTCGCTTTCGCCTGCGCATATAGTTCGTTTGTCAGTTCATACTCCTGCGCCGCATCGAAATCGGCATAGCTGCCCATGTCGTAGGTGCGGTCAGATATGGTGACCAGATAAACAGCGTCCGCATCCGTGATTTCCAGCTGCGGGTTGCTGTCGGATGCATACTGTTCGTCTTTCACCTCATCGCCCATAACGGTTTTGACACTTCCGTTTTCTGTCACAACGTAGGTCACGGTGGCGTAGCCGCCGTCTTTTAACTCGCTGTTTTCATAGTTCGGGTAGTGTGCTGCAAAACCAAGTGCATCCGATTGCGGGAAAGCGATTTTTTTATACTTCAAATCCACTTCACAGCCGTCACCATAGTTGGCAAAGGCTGAAATGTCGTCGAACGAAAGCGTCAAATTCAGCTTTTTGCCGTTCGATGATTTGGTGATTTTGGTAAATGTTGCGCCGTCTGCGCGCGAGGTGAATGTCAGCCGTTCCCATGTGCCGTTTTTATCGGTGTAACGCATGCCGACTTCGGCCGTTTCGTAATTTGTATAGCGCAGGTAATCCTGTAATTTTTCTTTCTCCTGGTCAATACGCAGCGCACCGCCCGGGTGAAAGCTGTAGACGTCGTCATAACTGGCGTTGTCCACTATGTCTTCACCGTTTACTATGTTCTGCTTGACTGTGGGCAGTTCGTCGGCTGTGTCTGGGCAGTAGCGCACATTTTTATTCGGCAGAATAAAGTGCATGTTCTGAAAAATCAGGCTGTCGCTGTAAGGGGCGCCGCTGGTGATCACGCCCTGCAGCCCGTTGCCGGAGATCATGCCCTGCCGCCAGTCGTTCGTAGAGTTGGTTTTGTTGGCTTTCAGTTCAGTGTAATCCGTGCTGTAAGAAAAAGCAGTTGTGTTTTCAAACAACGCGGCAATGTCAGCCGCTTCCGGTGCCGTGCTGCACGAGACAAAAGGCACTGCCAGGCAAACGATCATCAGCATGCAGATAATCACTTTTAATTTTTTCATTGTATCCCTCCTGCTTTTATGGTAACATATTTCATAAGAAAAAATGCGACATGTTTTTGAAGAATGTGTCGTGTTTTGGAGGGGGAAGTATGCAGTTTGACTGGAACGGTGTCACATGGCGCATTGCCAATTTTGGCGGCGGCACGCTGCACGAGCATATCGCGGGGCACTGTCATTCAAAAGACAGCTATGAGTTGCATTTTATTACCGGCGGACGCGGCCGGCTTGAGACGGATACAGCCGTTTACGAACTGAAAGCAAATGACTTTTTCGTGACCGGACCGAATGTTTACCATGCGCAGTCGGCAGATCCGGCGCAGCCGGTAGAGGATATTTATATTTACCTGCAAAAAGTGTCATGCGCGCACCCTACGGCACTTGCCGAGGTGTTTTTGGCCGCGCATTTTGTGTTTTTACATGGTTTTGATGCTGCTGTGGCGGCAGATGTGCGCCAAGAACTGGCACGGCGCCGGCCGGGTTATGAAACGGCGGCAGGCGGTCTTATGATGAAGCTTTTGACAGATATAGCACGTTTGTATTTGCCGCAGGATTTTTTTGCGGCAAATGTGCCGGAAGTGCCGGATGATAAAAGATTGATCATTATTGAAAATACTTTTTTGTATGAATCAAAGCCCACGCTGCGTGCTTTGGCACAAAAACTGGGACTTTGTGAACGCCAGACGCAGCGGCTTTTGAAAAAGTATTACGGCAAATCGTTTCGTGAGAAAATCGCAGAAAAGCAGGTGCATTTTAACAGATAAAAAACTCCGGCACAACGTATTAAGGCCTCTGCGACGCATATTTAAGATGAGCTTTATTTCTTTGTGGCATGCCGATTGTTTCAACCGCATGGCTTCGTTATTGCATTTATGGCGAATTCTGTTACATACCATTGTAACGCCTATAGAAAAATGCGCCTGAAAACCGAAAATGCTGTTGACAAAGTAAAAAGCGTGTGGTAAACTTAATGCAAATCGAATACATCCACAAAACCAATGACGAAGAAGAGTAGTTTTTCATGGCTGTTTCAGAGAGCTGGCGGTCGGTGTGAGCCGGTAACAGCGTGTCAAATGAATGGACTTCCGAGGGCAAACCGAAATGGCCATATGGTCAGACTAGGGGCGACGGCAGGCGGCCGTTACCGCGCAGGCGTATGTTTGTACGCGGTGAGTGCACATTGTTATCAATGTGAATTTGGGTGGTACCGCAGGTTATTTCCTGTCCCATGTATTTTCATGGGACAGTTTTTTTATTTTTCGGAGTGTTTTTATGAAACTATACTTTTTTAAACGATGGCGATGGCGTAGCTGACACAGATTTTGGTGAATGAAAAATATTATTGAAATAACGTTTGGCATGATACGCATGCAGAAAGGAACTATTATGAAAAAATCGTTTAAAATCATCGCGCTCATCACAGCTCTCATACTTCTTGTCAGTGCCGTATTTGCAGGCTGCTCCACAAACTCTTCCGATTCCGGCAGTTCTAGCGACACGCTTAAAGTCGGCGTCATCCAGTATATGGCGCATTCTTCCCTGGACAACTGCTATGCCGGTGTAAAGCAAGCGCTGGACAATTCCGGCTTAAACATTGAAATTGATTATCAGATCGGCTCCAGCGGTTCGGCCGATGCCGACTGCCAGAGCTATGCGGCCAATATGGTCGCCCAGAATTATGACCTGATCATTGCGATCGCCACGCCGGCGGCTACGGCTGCTTACAGTGCGGTGACCAGCGCCTCTTCCAGCATTCCTGTCATTTTCTGCGCCGTGTCTGACCCGATCTCGGCCGGCCTTGTACAGTCGCTCGATGCCCCCGGCAATAACTGCTCGGGCACAGCCGACACATTCGACGTAGAATCGCAGGTCGAACTGATCCGGGCGCTGCAGCCGGATGTGAAAAACCTCGGCGTGATCTACACCACCACCGAATCCAACTCGCTTTCTCAGCTGGAACGTCTGCAGACTGCCGCAGATGCCGCCGGCATCCATGTGGTTGCGCAGGGTATCAACGACGCATCTGAGCTTGCGGCCGTGTCAGCCAGTCTGGTGACCCAGGTCGATGCGATCACTAATCTGACCGACAACAACGTGGTCGACAACATGTCTGTGGTGATGGAGCAGGCGAACGCCGCCGGCATTCCTGTTTACGGCTCCGAGATCGAGCAGGTCAGAAAGGGCTGCATTGCCGCCGCTTCGCTTGACTATGTGGCGCTTGGCAATACAACCGGTGAAATGGCCGTCCGTGTGCTGAACGGTGAATCGGCCGCTGCCATGCCGGTCATCACAGTTGCCGACAGCGAAATGGTGGTCAATACCGATGTGCTGAATACGATGTCGATCACGCTGCCGGCCTCGCTTGAGAACGCGCAGCAGGTCACCACTTCGACGGAAGAATAATTTTTAGAAAAGGCGGCTTGTTCCGATGGAAGTCATCAACATCTTAAAAGTTATATTTGAAGAGGGGTTTAAATACGCCATTCTTGCCTTTGGCGTGTATTTGACCTATAGTATACTGGATTTTCCGGATCTGAGCGTAGACGGCACCATGCCGCTCGGCGCGATCACGTCGGCCGTGCTGATTCTGCAGGGCGTCAATCCGTGGCTCAGCTTGCTGGTGGCGTTTGCCGCCGGGTGCGTGGCAGGCACGATCACCGGGCTATTGCATGTAAAGCTGAAAATACGCCCGCTGCTTTGCGGCATCCTTGTCTATACGGCGTGCTTATCTATCAATCTGGTTTTGATCAAACTCGGAACAGGCGGCCAATCGATCGCCTCTATTTTCGGCAAAAGCACGATTTTCAACACATTCCCGGCCTCGCTGATCCCGTCTGCCGTGGGCGGTGTGGTGATCAATAAGCTGGTGCTGCTGTTTATTCTGGTCGTCATTGTGAAAGTCGTGATCGATCTGTATTTGCAGACCAAATCGGGTATGCTGCTGCGGGCGACCGGCTCTAATGAGCAGTATGTCAAAATGCTGGCCAAAAACCCCGGCGTCAGCAAGATCCTTGGCCTGGCGCTCGGCAACGGTCTGGCGGCACTTTCCGGCGCTGTGATCGCGCAATCCAATGAAACGGCCAACACCACAATGGGCACCGGCATGGTCGTGCTTGGCCTTTCCAGCGTTATTATCGGCTTAAGCTTGTTTAAGAAGCTTAGTTTTATGAAGGCCACCACTATGGTGCTCTTCGGCACGCTGATCTACCGTGCCTGTTTGCAGATCGCGGTTGTGCTCGGTCTGCCGTCCGATTACAACCGTTTGCTGATGGCGGTGCTCTTTGTGCTGGCGCTGGTGTTCAGCGGCCGCTTTGATAAGTTTACAAAAAAGAAGGTGAAAAACAGTGCTTCAGCTTGAAAACATAACCAAACTGTTTAATAAAGGGACCGTGGACGAAAGCACTGTTTTCGACAATTTCAATTTGACGGTTTCCAAAGGGGAGTTCGTTTCGCTGATCGGCTCCAACGGCAGCGGTAAGACCACATTGCTCAACCTGATCTGCGGTTCGCTGAAAGCAGACGGCGGGCGCATCCTTTTTCAGGGCAAAGATATCACCAATCTTTCCGAATACAAACGCGCCAGATCGATCGGCCGCGTGTTTCAGGATCCGAAGGCCGGCACATGCCCGAATCTGACCATTCTGGAAAATCTGGCGCTGGCCGACAACAAAAACAAGCCGTTTGGCCTGGGAAAGTGCGTCAGCAAAAAGCGCATTGATTATTTCAAGACTTTGCTGGAAAAAACGAATATGGGCCTTGAAAACCGGCTGAATGTGCAAGTCGGCACACTCAGCGGCGGCCAGCGCCAGGCGCTTGCGCTGGTCATTGCCAATATGTCTGACATTGACCTTCTGATCCTGGACGAGCACACAGCGGCGCTTGACCCGAAATCTTCTGAAACGATCATGCAGCTGACCGACCGTTTTATTCAGGAAAGCAGCATTACGACCATTATGGTCACGCATAACCTGCGCTTTGCTGTGGAGTACGGCAGCCGGCTCATCATGCTGCATGAGGGCAAAAGCGTGGTCGATTTGTCCGGTGCGGACAAGGCGAATGCCAATGTGGATGATCTGCTGAAAGTATTTAATGAAATCAGCATCGAGTCAGGCAACTGATTCACAAAATGTCAAGAATCTATTAAAGTGCGCGGCGCTTATGCACCGTGCACTTGTTTTATGTCGGCCGTTTCAGGCGGTGCTTGGACACGCTGCACCAAGTGTCCTATATTTGTAGAATCGTCACAAAAAACACAATTATTTATAATCGTATTTGTAAATAATCATTGCAATTTTTGCCGCTTCTTGGTATAATTTATAAAGTCTATTAAGCAAGGGGGATTTCGGTGAAAGAAAAAATCAAGTCAACCGTCACAACACTGGTTGACAACGTGCAGCTGCACTGGTCCACACCGTTAAAAGGCTATTACATGCCTTTCAAAGAGGTCGTTGGTTATTCTATCGGCGGCATCGGTGTTAAGTGCATCAGCTGGATGGCGCTGCAGATCATTTTGTCTACCTCGAACGTCATTATCGGCAACACGCTCGGTGTCGGCCAGACCGACATGTACATTTTGTATGTGATCTCTGTTTTGGCCAACATTCCGCTTACGGCTATTCGTGCCAACATTGTCGACAATACGCGAAACCGCCAGGGTAAATACAGGCCGTATATCATTAAGCTCGGTATTCCGGCAGCTATAGTAAACATCCTGTTTGTCTGGTTCCCGTACCATGAATTCGGCAACCTGTTTGGCGACGGCACTGTTTTTGGCAAAGCCAAGTGGTACGTTGTCATGTGTGCCGTTATCCTGTTGCTCAATATCATTCAGAATTTCTGCTACAACTTCTTCTATGAAGCCTATGAAAATCTGATCCATGTGCTTTCGCCGAATACGCAGGAGCGCACGAACGTCGCTTCCATCAAGGCGGTCGTGTATTCGCTCGCACCGTCCATCATCAACATCATCATCCCGATGGTCGCACAGCGCGTGGCGAATAATAATATTTACGACATCACCGTTTATCGTTATGTTTACCCGCCTCTGACGATCGTCAGCTTTTTCTTCTTGGTATGGGTTTACAGTTCTACCAAAGAAAAAATCGTGCGTGCCCGTTCGCACTTTATCCAAATCAAATTTGTCGATGCGTTCCGCGAGGTTATGCACAATAAGTATTTCTGGATCATCTCTCTGGCGGGTGGATCGGCTTTTTGGAGGCTGCGTTCAGCAATATTTTGTCGTACCTGTTTAACTACGGCGGTTACTGCAACGGCGACCAGTACGCTTTGATCCAAACGATCTACGGCAACGCCTCGCTTTGGGGCATGCTTGCCACGCCGCTTGCCGTGCGTAAATGGGGCAAAAAGAAAGTACTGATTTTTACCAATACGCTGAACATTCTGTTCATTGCCCTGATGATCCCGATTCTCGACATGGCGCCCGCAGGTGCCGTGATCTGGCTGGTGCTGTCTGTTCTGTATCTGAACGCATTGGTCGGCGCTATCTTCAACACGCTTTCCCCGGCGATCCAGGCCGATATCCGCGATTATCAGCAGTATGTTTCCGGTGAACGTATTGACGGTATGTTCGCTGCCGTCGGTACGATCGGTTCCATCATTACCCTGTTTACCTCCGGTGTTCTGCCGCTGATCAATGAACGCTACGGCATCAATATGGAAAGTGCGACCGAGGTCGTGAACCGTTTAAAAGACAGTGGCGTTATGCGCCAGAGCGGTGACACGATCGGCCAGGCTATCCGCCAGGCGCTTGACAGCTCCGGCGGTGAGGTCACAGCCTATTTCTCCCTTTATGATCCCGATATCCTGCACAACCTGCTTGTTGTGTTGATTTTGTTCTCTGTCTTTGGCGCCGCGATGAACGTGCTGCCATATTTCTGGTATGACCTTACCGAGGCGAAGCAGAGAGCGATTGTGGCCGTTTTGAAGATCCGCGCGCTGTTTGAAGATTTCGGCAACGGTGTTTTGAACGACCGCGATCTGGTTGAAGCCGTCGAGATCATCGATTCCGCCCATAAGCATTACAATGTGCCGGTCAAGCATATTTCCAAAACCGGCATCAAACAGGCGCGTATCACGCATGACAAGGATGCGATCAAGGCAGCCAAAAAGGCTTACCGCGACGATCAAGAATTTAACAAACAAATCGAGATCGCTTCTTTCGTAATGAATGAGCTGCACAAGTTCGAAAAGCCTTACGGTATCAAAATGCTTGAGGAATCTTCTATCATTTATACCCGCGGTGTGGAAGCGCTGAAAAACGAAAACGTCGCACAGCTTAAAGAGCAGCTTCGCAAAGCAAAAGCTATGCCGAAGGGTACATACGAAGAAAAAGAGACCCGCAAAGAAGTTCTGCGTTTTTACCGCAACCGCATTACGGCTGCCAAATATATGAAAAAGTATTTTGGCGATAAGCCGGTGCAGGTGCCTGACCGTACCAAGCTGACGGAGCTCTTTAATGCAGAAGACATGAACGAAGAAGACATGAACAAGGCCTACAAACGCCTTTATGATGCGCAAAAGGCGCATGATAAAGATGAGGTCACCAAGATTCGTGCCGAGATCAAAGAACTTAAGAAAAAGGAAAAAGAGCTGGCTGCCGCCGAAAAGGTAGAGGCCAATTCCCAAACCTACTTCAACCGCGCCTGCAAGCCGTATATCGATGCGGAAAAACTTGTAAAGCAGGCCGAAAACTACAAGCACTTTGACGAGATCAAGTCCAGATATGAAGAGGCCAAAGTACGCGTAGAAGAGGAAGAACGCCTGGCGCAGGAAAAGGCGCTTGCCGAAAAAGCGGCAAGAGATAAAGAAAACGCCGAAAAGCGCGCCGCGAAAAAAGCTCTTAAAGAAGAAAAGAAAAACAAGAAAAACAAAAAATAATCCGTCTCGTTGACGCAGAAAAGCCGCATGGTCCCAAGCTGTGCGGCTTTTTTCTTTGCTGTTTAGCCGTACATTTTGCATAAAAAATTGACCAAATGCACGCCTGAATTGTTTTATCAGTGAAAGGGGGAAACAAGATGGAGCATATCGACGAAGACCTGTTTGAAAGAAAATACGATGAATACGGGGAAATGCTATACCGGATCGCTTATCTGTTCGTTGCCAACGCAAGCGATGCAGAGGACGTTCTGCAGGAGGTTTTTATCAAACTGCTTTACGGCGCGCCGCAGTTTAAAAGCCCCGGTCATGAAAAGGCTTGGCTGATCAAGATCACGCAGAATTATTGCAAAAATCTTTTAAAGTCGTCTGGCCGGAAAAATACGCCGCTCGACGACCTGCAGTCGGTGCCCGGTGCGGCAGTAGATACGGATATGCGCCTCGATGTGGTCCGTCAGGTGATCGCACTCCCTTTTAAGTACAAATCCGCTGTGATTTTGTATTATTACAACGATTACCCTGTGGCAGAGATCGCAAAAATACTGAACATTTCCAAATCAGCAGTCAAAATGCGGCTCAAAAAGGGCAGGGAGCTTTTAAAACTGGAGTTGGAGGAATATGGCTATGGGAAAAAATGAATTCAAAAACTGTATCAACGCCATTTCGCCTGATGTGCATTTGAAAACCAGGCTCAAAGCCAAAGTGCTTTCTGCCGCAGAAAAGCCGCACAAGGGGCAGAAAAAACTTTTTGTGCCCGCCGTTTCGGCTGTTTTGTGTGTGGCCGTCTTTGCACTTTGCATTACGAACCTGCCGGCAAAAGATGCGCTGACCACATCACCCGGAAAGGCAGAAAGTACGGCAGGTACCAGCACGGCTACAGGCTGGGGCGGTGTGATGCTTGCCTACGCGGCGGACGGCGAAGTCGAAACACAGTATCTGGAACTGGGTGTTACTGTGCCGCTGTCGTATAAAATGAAGGTCACAGACCTTCGTGGTTTGAGTGAAGAAGAAAGAGATGCGGTTATTGAAAAAGAAAGCCGAGAATACAAAGCAGAAATAGATGCTTTGCTGTATTATGGCGGCTATGATGTTATGGAAAATGTCCTCATTTGCCGAACTGTCTCAAATCAATACACGCTGGATATTGCTGACCCTTCCTCGGTTGAAAACATACATTTGACCTGCACAAAATACGGCCTTCTCGGCTATCCCGATTTTAGGAATAGCGTGGAAACGGCAAATGCCTTTGTGACCGGTACAGATTTGACGATTCCGGGGGATGTTTATGCAAAAATCATGGAACTGGAGGCAGCGGGGGAATCTCATTTCGGCATCGACTGGTGCACTGCTGGTGAAATGGACGAAGCCATCGACGCTGACCCCGACAAGCCGCTCTCTTCTTACAGCGACACGCTCACCTTTACCGTCAATTTTAAAGATGGTACCGTTGCCCAAAGCGTTGTTGAACTGACTTTTGATGACGACGGCAATTTAGCGGCTACCTGTGTGGAAAGTGGACTGCACCAGTAAAAGCGAAAAGAGCATTTTAGAAAAAACCGCACCGTTTTGGTGCGGTTTTTGCGTTGCGCGGGTAAAACAGAAAAATTTTGCGGTTATGAACATATTATCTGAAAATTGTAAAAAAGCGTTACAAAATATTCAAACAGAATTATTTGCGTTATATGTTTTAGTGTGGTAAAATGATTAAAAATGGAGGACTATAATTATGACAGTTGAAGAAAAATTCCGGCTGTGGATGACGTTTGATGCAGACACGGCCGCAGAGCTTTCGGCGGTTGCGGATGACCCGAAAGAAATGGAAGACCGTTTTTATAAGGATCTTGCTTTCGGCACCGGCGGCTTGCGCGGCATTATGGGCGCCGGTTCCAACCGCATGAACCGCTACACGGTTGGCAAGGCGTCTTTGGGTCTTGCAAATTATGTGCTGGCAAACAGCCCGGTGCAGCCGAAAATTGCGATCGCCTACGATTCGCGCAATAATTCCAAATTCTTTGCCGAAACGGCCGCTGCCGTGTTCAGTGCAAAGGGCATACAGGTGTTTTTGTGGCCGCATATCGTGCCGGTGCCGGTTCTTTCTTTTACCACGCGCTATCTGCAGTGTGATGCCGGTGTCATGGTCACCGCGTCGCACAACCCAAAAGAGTACAACGGCTATAAAGTTTATAATGCGCAGGGCTGTCAGCTCTGCCCGGACGAGGCGGGGCAGGTCATTGATTGTGTGAACGCTGTTGCCGATTATGCTTCTATTCCTTTTGATGCAGATGTGCAGAAAATCTCTGTTGTTGGCGAGGATGTGATGGATGCCTATATCGCTTCTGTGGAAAGCCAGCGCCTTTATGACGCACCGTCTGATCTGAAAGTCGTTTACACACCTCTGCACGGCACAGGCAATCTGCCGGTGCGCCGGGTGCTCAGCGATGACCATATTGCTGTGTCTGTTGTCAAGGCGCAGGAAATGCCGGACGGCAACTTTTCGACCGTCCGCTCGCCTAATCCGGAGGAAAAAGACGCACTGAACCTGGCGATTGAACAGGCTAAAGCAGAGCAGGCCGATTTGGTGCTCGGTACGGATCCGGATTGCGACCGTGTTGGCATTGCTGTAAAAAACGGTGCGGATTACGTTTTGTTTACCGGCAACCAGACCGGCGCCGTTTTGGTGGATTTTGTGCTGAAAATGAAAAAAGACACGCTCACGCCGAAGTCCACGCTGGTGAAAACGATCGTCACGTCTGAGCTCGGCGCCGAGATCGCGCGCAGCTACGGCCTGCAGGTGGAGGAAACGCTGACCGGCTTTAAGTATATCGGTGACAAAATCTGTAAGTACGAGAAATCTGGCAGCAATGATTTTGTGATCGGCTATGAAGAAAGCTACGGCTATCTGGTCGGTACGCATGCGCGCGACAAGGACGCCGTCGTCTCTTCCATGCTGATCTGCGAAATGGCGTCCTATTATAAAAACCAGGGTAAAACGCTTGTGCAGGTGCTGGAAGAGATCTACCGCCGCTACGGCTATTATTTGGATGCGCTCGACTCTTTCGTGCTGCGCGGCAAGGACGGGGCACAAAAAATCTCGGAATTAATGACTTATTTCCGCACCCATGCCGATACAGTGTTTGCCGGTGTGGAAACGGTGGGGCGTTTGATCGATTTCGCTGCGGGTGTCGGCGACCTGCCGAAAGAAAATGTATTGAAATTCGTGTTTGACGACGGCTCCTGGCTGGCAGTACGTCCGTCCGGCACCGAGCCAAAGATCAAGGTCTATTATTCCATCAAGTCGTCAGACCGTCCGGCGGCGCAGGCACGCTTGCAGCGCATTCGTGATCTGATTACCAAAATTGTTTCGTGAGGTGGCTTATGACCGTTCGTGATTATATTGAAAATGTTATCCAGCCCAAGCTGCAGGGCGACGGCGGCTGGATCGAATACGGGGAAGAAAATGGCGATGAACTGACCGTCGTTTTCCGCGGCGAGTGCTCTAAATGCCTGATTCTGCACCGGTGTGTTGCCTGGATCGAAAGCCAAATCTTAAACGATCTGGGGCAGCAGGTACATATTCGTGCGGTTCGTAAAAGGCCGTATTTTCAGGATGTTTAAGGTAAGGAGGCGGCATTTTGGCACATATTAAAGTGGTGCGGCGCTCTATGCGGCCGCAGGAATGGACTGAGCTGCGTTTCGGCTGGCTGAAGCGCCATATTTATAAATCAAAATGGGAAGTCCAAAACCTGATGATCCGCGACGCGCGTCAGGTTTCTGAAATGCAGTTTGCCTATTATGAAGAGGAATACCGTCCGCTGCAAAAGGGCGATATGTACTTTACGCCGGACGGTACGGCGTTCATCCGTGCAGATGTGGATCTGCCTGAGGAACTGAAATCAGAAAAGGAACTTTGGTTCTCTTTAAAAACCGCTGCCGAGATTTGCGTAAAAGTCAACGGCCGTTTTGTCGGCGGCGTGGACCCCAACCGTGAGCGGATGCTGCTTTCGCCGTACATTGACCCGAACGAAACGCTCCATTTTGAAATGATGGGCTATAACCGCTCCAAGCCGGATGACGAGCGCAACCCGGAAAGCCTTTCGGTGCGCGGCTGCCGCCAGGTGTTCGAGGGCGCTTATATCTGTGTGGTGGATCATGCCGTGCAGGATCTTGTGTGGGATTTTGAGGCGCTGCTCGATATTGCACAGTCTGACCTTTTTAACGAGGATTACCGTGCATTTTTGGACCGTGAGCTCAATAACGCCATGAATCTGATCGACTTTGAGTCGGATACGCTTACCGGTGTGGATGCAGCCAAAAAGTATATTGAAGATGTGATCTACGCCAACAAAACGTACCGGGGCAATGGTGACGTTGCCCTGATCGCACACAGCCACCTGGATATTGCTTATTACTGGCGGCGTATCCATTCGGTGCAGAAAAATCTGCGCACTGTCCTGATCCAGCTGCGCCTGATGGACCGCTACCCGGATTTTCGTTATACCCACACACAGCCGTATGTGTATGAAACGCTTGAAAAATACTATCCGGATGTGTTTGCCGAATTGCAGGAAAAAGTGGCAAACGGCCAGTTTGAGCCGGTCGGCGCCATGTATGTGGAGCCGGACTGCAATATCCCGAGCGCAGAAAGCCTTATCCGCCAGTGCCTTTACGGGCAGGAGACGTATTTGCGCATGTTCGGCAAGCGCGTCAACAACGCCTGGCTGCCCGATGTGTTCGGCAATTCGTGGATACTGCCGCAGATCCTTAAAAAAAGCGGCGTAGACTACTTTGTGTCCAATAAAATGAGCACCTGGAACGACACGAACCGTTTCCCGCACAACAATTTCATTTGGCGCGGCATCGACGGCAGCGAAGTCTGTGCCTGTGTGCCGCCCACGCATTTCATTACCTGGAACATGCCGTCTCAGATCCAGGAAAACTGGGAGGCTTATATCGACAAAGATACGGGCGGCCAAACGCTCAACATGTTCGGCTACGGCGACGGCGGCTCCGGTTGTACGGAGGAAATGATCGAACTGATGCACCGGTTCGACAAAATCTCGGTCATGCCGAAGTGCACTCCGATGCGTGCGGATGAATTCCTGGAAAAGAATCTGAAAAACAACGCCTCGCTCAGCGTGTGGGACGGGGAACTGTATCTGGAAATGCACCGCGGCACCTTTACGACGAAGAGCGATCTGAAGCGCGCCAACCGCCGTCTGGAATTTAAGTTCCGCGATGCAGAGCTTTTGAGTGTCC